>JALHPG010000154.1 GCA_022842625.1 Bacteroidia bacterium
ATATCTTTCTTACCCCT
Source organism: Bacteroidia bacterium (assembly GCA_022842625.1). Lineage (GTDB taxonomy): Bacteria > Bacteroidota > Bacteroidia > B-17B0 > Aurantibacillaceae > Aurantibacillus. The sequence goes on from JALHPG010000154.1 coordinate 18, forward strand.
TTCAGTACTAATATTTTTTACTTCAGAGGTAATAAACACTTTACAGGTAGAAAGGCTTGGAAGTTCGTTCGCAAGGTTTTTATTAGTTATATACTTATTGAAGGCTGTTTTGTATTTGTCGATAGCAAGGTTGATGTTGGAGTTTCTTCCAATTATCTTTGGGTATCCCACACCCCAATCCTTAATATCTATTTTTTGCCCAGTTGCTATTTTCATTTTCTTGCCACTTTGAATAAGTATGACACGAATCGTTCCTTGTTTTGCATCAAGTTTCTTTAATTCATAATATAAATTCATCTTGTATATATTTTAAAGCAAAAATAAAGTTTTACCGCTTTACGCCCCCAATTACGCCCCCACGGTTTTTCAACAACTTGTTATAAGCCTGTATATCAGTATATTAAATACATCACATTCAAACCCAGTAGTTCCCACCCAGAGAGGTTTAACAGAAATGTTGAACCTCTTTTTATTTTAGGGCATCTCAGCCCAAAATTATTGATTTTACTAGGATATGCTGAGGTTACAGGCTTAAAAAAGGAAGGTTCAGACAGGTTCAAGAAAGTTCACGGATACGCACCTATACGCACCTGTTTACGCACCTATATAAGAAAGAATGGAATAGAGAAACAAGGATCAAACAATTTATATAAGGTCTATCACGCAAAAGGTTAAGAGTTGAACAATAAATCAAATGCTAACTATAGTATGTAGTGCAAAATGTATACTAAAGTTAGCTTTGGTTAGACTTTAGTTCGCAATGATATCTAAACATGAAATACTAAATATTTTTGGAGAGAACGTGAAAAAACACAGGCGTAAACTCGAAATTTCGCAAGAAGAACTAGCTGACAGGGCAAATCTTCACCGAACATATATTGGTATGATTGAACGAGCAGAAAAAAACATAACTCTCGTAAATATGGAAAAAATTGCCAATGCTTTAGAAGTCAAAATTCCAGACTTATTAAAACGAAGAAAAAATGGCAAAAAAGGAAATTAAACCCTCCATCAAAATTTACAATGAATATTTTGTGCCTGAGAAAACAAGTGACGTTTTTATGGAAGTTGAATTCATGTATCAAGCTAAATTATGGATAGGTGTTTTACCTAAATTTTTAGAAAAGCAGGGGCTTGACTTAAATGATGATGAATTTTACAATTTAATTGAAGAAAACTATGAACTATTAAATCCAGACAAGAAGGATGCTTGGATTATTGAAAGTGATAAAGGTTGGCATGATAAAAACTCAGCAACATATAAAGTTTTAGCTGCATTATATTCAGGAGAATGGGAATGCAGAGTTTGTGGGCCAGTGCCTAATGTAAATCCTCAGCCTGCAGCACGTCTAAGAGATCTTAAAAAGCAAGGTTATATAATCGGTTCAAAAAGAAGATTTTGTAAAACCTGCAATCAAAAAACTATGCATGATATCTTAGTAATGTTACCAAGCATTGAAAAAAGATTTGATCATGGGAATGAATTACGGAAACCAATGTCTGAACTTTTGAAAAAAAGGATTAAGAGTGAATTAGGTTATAGAGAGGTTTGTTTCAATGTTGTGAGAAGTGATGTTGAAATAATTATAGATCATAAATTTCCATCACAAAGATGGAAAGATCCAGAATCAGACAACCCTAATGATATGGCTTCAATCACAATACAGAATAAATTCCAACTATTATCTAACCAAACAAATATGTGGAAATCAAGATATTGTGACAACTGCGTAAAAACAGGAATAAGAGGGGAGTTTATGGGTATTAATTGGTTTTCTTCAGGATGCGAAAAATGGGAAGGGAAAACACTAAACGATGAAATTGGATGCATAGGATGCCCATGGTATGATCTCGATGATTGGAAAAAGAAATTGCTACAAAAGATAGCAAAATAACTGAGAAGAAATAATTACCTTTCATAAATAATTTAAAAAGAAAAAATGTTAACGTTTGGTAGTGTATGTTCTGGTATTGAAGCCTCTCAGTTGGCTTTTTCCTCATTTGGATTTAATCAACAATGGAGTTCAGAGATTGCAGAATTTCCATCAAAAGTTTTAGAGCATCATTATTCAACAATTCCAAATGTTGGAGACATGACAAATATCCCAAAATTGATACTAGATAAAAAAATTGATGCGCCTGATTTATTTTGTGGAGGCACTCCTTGTCAAGCATTTTCGTTGGCTGGTTGGAAAAATGGTCTTGCAGACAAAAGAGGTCAATTAACTATAACATTTATAGAAATTGCAAATGCAATTGACAAAATAAGAGCAAAGGAAAAGAAAAGCAGTTCTATTATTTTATGGGAAAACGTTGAAGGTGTGCTCAATGATAAAACAAATGCATTCGGGAATTTCATTGCGGGTCTTGCAGGTTATGATAATGAAATTAAAGTTTCTAAATGGAGTAAGTCAGGTTACCTAGAAGGTCCAGATAGAAACGTGGCTTGGCGTGTAATTGATGCTAAATATTTTGGTCTACCTCAGCAACGAAAAAGGTTATATGTACTTGCAGGTGGAAAAAACTTTAGACCTGATCATGTTTTGTTTGAGTTTGATAAAAAAAACATTCTAAAATATATTAAATCAACAAGCCAATCTTCTCAAATTAGCAGTAATAATTTGTTTCAGGAGGCTTTCAACTTAAAGGCTAGTTCTTCAGAAAGAATTTTTTATAAAAATGGCTATAAGTTTGAGGTGTTCAGAGAATACACAGACTGCCTTTATGCAGCCTATGGCACTAAATGGAATGGTAATGCAGCAGCATACAATGGCTCACTTTATATAGCGCAAAATGATAGGATAAGAAGATTAACGCCACTGGAGTGTGAAAGGCTTATGGGTTTTCCTGATAATTACACTTTAGTTAACGGTAATAGCGACACTAATCGATTTCAAGCTATTGGCAATTCTTGGGCGGTACCAGTTGTGAAATGGATATGCGAAAAAATTGTTTCTCACCTGAAAAATAATTCAGAGAAAAAACTTATAGAGTGGGATAAATCAGTAAGAAAAACTGATAATAATCAGAAGGCCAATTTATTTTTATTAGACGGGGTTTCATTGATTAACCAAAATCTATATTTGAATACCTCAGCAATCCCAAATAAACCAACTGAAGGGGATTTAAAAAACATTGTTGAAACAGAGGACATTCCTGAGAAATTTTATTTAAGTGCTCAGGCTTGTAAAGGAATACTCAGAAGAAAAAATGAAAGGGACTTAAAAATGAATCAACAACTTGAAAAACTAATGATGGAAATTAGTTTACAAATTGAGAAAGTTCAAGTAGCTTAAAAAAGTCATCGAATTTTATTTTCCAATTCTATTTATTAGAGATGAAAATAATCGATAATAAAGGAAGTATATACCTCAACTCAATGGAGGGGGAAACTGTAGAGGTAATGCACATTTTGTTTTCTGAATTATACGATCTGAATGGAGAAACACCTCCACAAATTCAAATTAATGTTTTGAATCCAAAATCAGGAAAAAATGATTCCTTTTATTTCTTAAAAGAAACAGATGGAATAAATTATAATTCAATTCAAAGCAATGAAAATGAAATCGACTTGCTGGAGGTATATATGACTGCAATCCCCAAAAGCAACCTAACCCCCACTGAGTTTATTTCAAGTGTTCTAATGGACTATTTTATAGCAAAGGAGGGGTTTTCTTTAAAGGCTGTTGATTAGGCAAAATTTTCAGAAAAATGATGGTGGAATTTTTCCTGTTCTTCTATTCACATTTCATTAGAGTACTCAAACACCTTGAATATGAACCCAAAAACGCAAATAATTCAAGTATACTGTTGGTAATCATGTGTTTAACAAGTATATTGGTTTAGATTTTGAATCAAAAAAATTGGTAAAAAACACGAGCGACCTTAGACTTGGTAATGAGGCGAAATAATTTTCAGGCGCAAAATCCACTCCATTGGAAGCCATAGAAAATTTACTTGAGATAATTTTACTTTGCAAAACAAACTATCTTTTTGAATGCTTTATCTTTTGAGTTATAACCAGATCTAAGAAGGTAATATTTTGTTGATGTGATAATAATTTCTGTGATCTGATCAACAAGGAATAATTTCCACCCAGAAGAATCCTCATAGACTCTTATTAATAGATTTCCATTAGCATTCAATCCTAAAACATACACTTCAGCTTTTCGAAACGTGTTTTCATCCTTGTATTTGAATTTTATTTTCAATCTGCCTTTTATGGCTTCAATCAATTGCTCAATCATGATTAGGGGCTTTTGTTACGTTTACAAAAGGCATTGTTTTTGTTCGAACGAATTGTTTCGTAAGATAATTGACCAAGCCGTTCAAATCATAAACATCCTTTCCAACAATATCGAATCCTTTTAGACTTTCTTTCATTAATGAAAATTCTTTTTTAGACATGATCAAATGGCTGTGCCACCCATCAATATAATTTGCAGTGTTATATCTATTACTCACTTTAAAAGTTTGCTCGATAATCTCCACATAATTTGCAGATCCAAAGAGTAATTTTGTTTGAGATTTAATCTCATCTAAATTTAAAATCAGACCATTGGGCTGAAAGGTTACGAAATATAAATCCTCTGTTCTTAGATACCTTTTAATGTCACATCTTAACACGTCTTTAAAATACTCACAATACTGCTTATTCATTTTATATTTTTTTTAATTGGTTACACCTCAACTTATAAAGGATGAAATTTTTCATCCAGTTAAATACAAAAGGAGGTAATTATTTTTACCTCCTCAATCCAACTTCACATCCCTACCTAATTAAATAGGTCCCCTTTTAAAAAAACTAAAGCAATTCGCTTTTTAAATCAAGTGAATCGACCATTAATTTTCTAAGCTGCTGATTTTCAATACTGATATTTTTTAAGTCTTCACTCTAAAATTTTCTATCACTGAAAACCCCAAATGAGAGACAATCAACTAATCGAATTTCTTATAAAAAACAATGCTGATATAATTAAGCAAATAAAAAAAGAAATTCAGCCTCTTAAAAAAAAGAGATATTACAGCTATAAAGAAGCAGCTGGGGTAAATACTGAATGAAAAACTACGATACATCGTAGTTTTTTAACCTAAATGAGCCCTTCCCATTTTCCTTAAACTCCGGTTCTGCCGTTTTAAATACCGTTCAATTTCATCTCCGGGACAACATAGGTACAACATTCACACAGTTATCCTTTATATTTATTGGAATCACACTTTAACACGTGTGAATTATGTAACTTATTCTTAAGATAGTATAATAATTATTGAGATCAACTGTACGACCTTTGCTTAATCACCGACATTTTATTGTCGATTTAAAAATCAAGATCATGGGAAATCTACTCTATTTTTTAGCTGTAATTATTGTTATTGCTTGGGCAGTTGGCTTTATAGGATATAGCGCCGGAGGATTAATTCATGTACTTTTAGTGATAGCACTTATTTCGGTGCTACTAGGTATTATTCAGGGTAAAAGAGTAAAGTAAAATTTTATATTCTGTTTACAAAGTAGAATTATTTAATTTTAATAGCACTTCAATTAAAAATCAAAACATATGAAAAACATTAATTTATTTACACCAATAAAAATTGGATCGATAGAATTAAAAAATAAAATAGTTATGGCGCCTATGACCAGATGCCGAGCAATAGGAAATATCCCTAACGATTTAATGAAAGACTATTATGAACAACGCGCAAGTGCCGGCTTAATAATATGATTAGGTTCTTGTAGGTATAGAT
>JALHPG010000155.1 GCA_022842625.1 Bacteroidia bacterium
CGCTCTTCCGATCTCAACACAAACCATGACGGATAAGTTTGCCAAGTTAAAAACAGAGTTTAAACCAATTTATAATTCGATCGTTGAAATGAAAATAATGGTAGAATCAATCGAACAAAAAGCAGAAAATCTTAAAATTCCTGCTACTTATGGTAGATTACCGGTTTTTGAAAAATAGAACAGAATTATGTTAAAATGGCTATTTTGAGCGAATTAGAGCGGGGTTTTCATAAAGGAACCCCGCTTTATTCCTAAAAATCGGGGGTTTCTTAAAATAAAGTCATTTAATCTTTGCGTAAAACGAATAAATCAATATCTTTGCCAACCTAAAAAAAAAGAAAAAATGCCAAAAATGAAAACTAATTCCAGCGCTAAAAAGCGTTTTAGCCTGACTGGAAGCGGTAAGATTAAAAGAAAGCATGCTTTTAAACGTCACATCTTAACTAAGAAAGAAAAAGACCGTAAACGCGGTTTAACTAAGAGTGGTTTAGTAAGCGCAGCTGATACTAAGAACGTGAAGTTCATGTTAAGTATCTAAGCGAAAGTTCTTTAAAAATTATCGACATCGGTTAATTAAACAAATGTTTAACCCGAATTTTAGTCTAAAAGCCTCTTAAATGAGCACTAAAATTCAAAGTAAAAATTAAAAAAAATGCCAAGAAGCGTCAATCACGTAGCCAGCAGGGCTCGCAGAAAAAAAATCCTTAATTTAACCAAAGGTTATTGGGGTGCTAGAGGAAATGTTTGGACAATTGCCAAAAATACTCTAGAAAAAGGTTTAACTTATGCTTATCGCGATAGAAAAAACAAAAAACGTACAATGCGTGGTTTGTGGATCCAACGTATTAATGCAGGTGTTAGAGAGCACGGAATGAGTTACTCAGAATTTATGGGTAAGTTAAATGCTAAAGGTTTACAATTAAACCGTAAAGTATTAGCAGATCTTGCTATGAATCATCCTGAAGCTTTTACAGCTGTTATTAATCAAGTAAAATAAAAGTTCATAAATATTTATACGTTCAAACGCCCCTTTTGGGGCGTTTGTCGTTATAAATTTTGGCATGTCGAAATTTTATGTATATTAGCTTAAATTAACGTTAATAATCAAACAAAATGTTTTTATTTGCGTTATATATTAAGAATTACGATCACGAAAAAAATGAGAGCAACAAAATCAAAAGTTAAAAAAGCGGCAGAGGTGAAGGGAAGCACATACTTAGTAAAACTAAGAATTGACGCACGTACGGTTATTACAGTAAGAACTAAAGAAAGTTTAAAAAATTGGAAGGCGAAATATCCAAACGCTGTAGAATTAACATAATGTGATGGTAGAATTTGTTATGAATTCTACATCCATTTCTTTTTCTTAAAATAAATAATCTGGCCTATAATTATCGCTAACATTATTCCCCAAACAACACTATAGCCATAAGGGGATTTCAATTCGGGCATAAATTCAAAATTCATCCCGTAAACACCAACAATAAAAGTTACCGGAATAAATATGCTGGAAATGATCGTGAGGACTTTCATCACCTCATTCATTTTATTGGCATTGGTGCTTAGGTAAATATCCATAATACCGCTTAAAAGATCTCTATACGTTTCTACTGTGTCAATGATTCGCGTGCTGTGATCTTGCAAGTCGCGGAAAAACAATTGCGTGCTGGGTGCAATAAAGGCTGTTTCAGACCTAAATAGGTTGCTGATCATGTCTCGCAATGGCCAAACTTGTTTTCGTAAATAAATTACCTCGCGTTTTAAGTTATAAAGTTCAATAAGCGATTCTCTTCTTGGCTCATTAATGATCTCTTCCTCGATCTTCTCAACTTTATCTCCAATTTTTTCGATGGCATTAAAATAACAATCTACCACGGCGTCCATTAAAGCATAAAACAAATAATCTGCACCCAGTTTACGAACGCGTCCTTTATTTTGTCTTAAACGAGCTCTAATAATGTCAAATGCATCGCCGCCATTTGGTTCTTGAAATGAAATTACGGTATTCTCAACTAACACTAACGAAAGTTGTTCGGCGCGAACTTCTTGTTCATACATGATCATTTTAAGAATAGCCAAAACATAATGATCATAATCTTCAAATTTTGGTCGCTGGTCAATATGCACAATGTCTTCTAATGTTAGAGGATGAAGGTAATACAGCTTGCCAATTTTTTCTATCAGATCAACATTATGAACGCCTTCAACATTGATCCACTTCACCATATTATCTTTTACGTGCGAAAGACAGTCAGACAGATCATAAAAATCATCTTCAAAATAATCGGTTTCGTTAAATTCAATTAAGGTGATCTTAATGCGTTGATTTTTTTCTTCGCCGTTATAGATCATGGTGCCGGGCGGCGCGCCAATGTTGTGTGGCGGGGTAATTGTTTTTTTTGATTTTTTTTTAGGATTTTTACTCATCTGTTTCTGAATCGGATGTTTCAATGTCGATGTTTTTATTTCCTTGAACAACTACAACAATTTCGCCCTTTACTGTTTTGGCCGAAAAGTAAGCGATCAATTCTTTTACGGTTCCTCTTTTTGTTTCTTCAAATAGTTTTGTGATCTCACGCGATACACTTACTTTTCTGTCTTCACCTAAATAGGTTTTAAATTCTTCTAATAATTTTACTAATCTAAAAGGAGATTCGTAAACGATAAATGTTTTTTCTTCTTGCGCTAATAATTTTAAACGCGTTTGTCTTCCTTTTTTTTGAGGAAGGAATCCGTAAAAACTAAATTCGTTGCACGGCAAGCCGCTATTAACAAGCGCCGGAACAAATGCGGTTGCACCTGGTAAACTTATTACCGATAAATTATTTGCAATAGCTTCGCGTATCAATAAAAATCCCGGATCAGAAATGCCGGGAGTTCCTGCATCAGAAATTAATGCAATATTTTTTCCGGCATTTAAAGATGAAATGAGTTCTTCTAAAATTTTGTGCTCGTTATGCTGATGATAAGATTTTAAAGGCTTTTCAATTTGTAAATGTTTTAATAAAAAGGAAGATGTACGCGTGTCTTCTGCTAAGATCAGATCAACACTTTTTAATGTATTAATTGCACGAAGCGTAATGTCTTCTAAATTGCCAATAGGCGTAGGAACTATAAATAACTGACCACTCATTTAACCTTGAAGTTAAATTTTTGAAAGCTTGTATACAAAATGAAAATGAATAGTTATTGATAGGGTATTGTTAATGTAATTGTTAGTGTCATTCCGACGAAGGAGGGGGCAAATGTGTTGCACACATTTGAGCCAGCTTGTGTGAAGGTGTATAGAGATGCTTTACTTCGGCAAGCTCAGCACAATGCCTTTGTCAGCATGACATAGCCTTTTCTATTTAGTAAATTTGAACTCAGTTCTTCTATTATAACCATGCTCTTTATTGGTGCAGGCTATGGAATTAAAACATCTGTTACGTATTTGAGTTTCGCCTTTGCCAATGGCCGAAATTCTGTTTTTTGATATGCCGTTTTTGATGAGGTAATCCGCCACAGCATTCGCTCTTTTTTCTGACAGAACCAGGTTAGAAGCATCGTCGCCCTGAGAGTCGGTGTGAGAAAATATTTCCAATTTGATTTTATCATTTCCTTTTAAAATAGAAACTACCTTGTTTAATATTTCTTCAGACTCTTTATCAACAGTATACTTATCAAGTCCGTAGATCAGATCTTCTACCACTAATAATTTATTATCCTTACTTCCTTCAAATTTTTTGAAACTTAAACTAATATCGTCGTCTTCGGTCATCTCTGCCAACTCCAGAATATCAGCCTTTAGCAATTTATATTCATAGGTCATGAATGATTTTTTGAGATGCGATATTTTTTTTCCTTCTTGATTTAGCAACATGATGTTTTTAATATTTTTACTTGAAGCATCGGCTTTAAAGGTGTAAACAGAATCGTTGTTGGGGATGTTTACATCAAAGTCGCCGTATTTATCTGTTCTTCCTTTGCCAAGGGTGTCAATTTTATTTCCCGCTTGAATGTATACAAACACATTTTCTAGGGGCTCATTAACACCGGTAGTGTTTACAGTAACCAGTTTTCCTTTAATGTTTATTTTTTCATCTTTTAAATGATAATAAAATTTAGCGATAGAACTTGAGAATTTTAAAATTTTGCCGTCCGGACCAAATAAGCTAAGCTTAGTAAATAATTCTCTGCACCTTTTTTCGCTGACTTGATTTCCGTTAAGGTTATAGTATTCTACTTTATATTTTGAACTCGCTTTAAATGGTTTTTCTTTTTTTATTTTTTGCACCCAGGTGTTGTAATCAGAACTGCGATCGTAGGACAAACAAATTACTTTTAAATTGTCTACCATGCCTCCCAATAAAATAGTGGATATTTTTTCTTCGAGTAGTTTGATCGAATCGCGGTTGTCAATTCCTTTTCCAATATCTATCCACCTGTATCTGTAAACTAAAGTGTAGTGACTTTTATCGGGGATTTTAAAATTTACTTTTGTATTGTTAGTATCATAAACCTCTATGATCTCATTTACAATGTGGCCAATAGTATCGGCCGATTTAATAGAATTGGTTTGACCAAATACATTTGTATTTGTGAACACCAGGTAACAAAAAAATAAGAATAGTTTTTTCATTGATTTAAAGATAAAAAATTCTCTTGACTAATTTTAGAGAAACAAAAAAACTAATAACAGGGAAATGAACAAATTATTTAAAGCTCTGCATATCGCACAGTTTTTTGTAAGTGCCATTTAATGTAAGCAAATGCGCATGTGTGCCGCGTTCAATAATTTCGCCTTGGTTCATTACAATAATTTCATCGGCATTGGCTATGGTTGATAAACGGTGCGCAATAACAACACTGGTGCGGTTTTTCATTAAATTAGTCAAGGCCTCTTGCACTAACTTTTCGCTTTCAGTATCTAAAGCAGATGTAGCTTCGTCTAAAATTAAAATAGATGGGTTTTTTAGGATCGCTCGGGCAATGCTTAAACGTTGGCGTTGGCCACCGCTTAATTTACCGCCTCTATCACCAATAATGGTATCGTAGCCTTTTGGTAATTGCATAATGAACTCGTGTGCATTGGCAATTTTAGCGGCTTCTATCACATCTTTTTCAGAAACATTATGCATGCCAAAAATGATGTTGTTTTTTACGGTATCGTTAAACAAAACACTTTCTTGGGTAACAACCCCAATGTGTTTACGTACACTTTCAGTCTTAAGATCTTTAATGTCAATTCCGTCAATTAACAAGGCACCCTTGTCGCTTTCGTAAAAGCGCGGCAACATATCTGCCATAGTTGTTTTACCGCTACCGCTTTGGCCAACAAGGGCAACGGTTTTGCCTTTTTCTATTTTTAAATTAATATTTTTTAAAACATAACCTTCATCTCCCTTGTGGTATGCGAACGATAGGTTTTGATATTCAATTTCTTTATTAAAACTCTCAATTTCTTTGGCGTTTGGTTTATCTACAATAACATTATCGGCCAATAAAATTTTATCAATACGTTCTTCGCTGGCCACGCCTTTTTGAATATTACTATAGGAAGTTGTTAATTGCTTAATAGGCGTAATTAATTGCGAGGCTAAAATAAAATAACCCATAAACAATGGGCCGGTTAATTC
>JALHPG010000156.1 GCA_022842625.1 Bacteroidia bacterium
ATGGCTCGGTTTTGTTCTTGTATTAAACTTAATAAAGAATCTCTGTAAGTATTAATAACCGATTTTAATTTTACGGCAGAGTATTTGTCTTTATTTGGACTATACATATCACCGATCAGGATCATATTTGGAAAATCATAATTTACTTTATTCTCAATGTATAATGAAGATAAAGTGTCTGCTTGTGCTTTTGAGATTTGATCTGTACTTATCAGTAATTGTGATTTTAGATTTTTAATATGGGTAATTGCTGAGTCCGATATGGCTTTTAAATGATCTGCCTTAGATATAATTTCACTGTTCCCTTCCAATTTTACATTATTTAAAGTGGCGTATAATTGTTTGTTTCTTGAGCTAGCTGCTTTAAAAGCTTCTTCGGTATTTAGACCTTGTTGCAGAACAGTATCAATATTTATTCTGCCGGTATTAGAATTCATTAATGAAGCAAAACAATGACAGAAAAAATAAATAACCAATAACAGACCATGTGTTTTATTAAGACTTGTTTTTCTTGCTTTGGCTAAATGATATAAAGCAAATGGAACAACAAAAAACAAGAGGATGAAATTATTAGAAAAATAAAAAATGCCGGCAGCCGGCCAGTGCATAATTTTAAATAAAAAGCCAACCGAAAAAATTAGTACAATAAAATTTTGGAAAAATAAGAGCCATTTTGCCTTTTTTGTTTCTTTGGTTTTCCAGCTTTCGATGGTAAATAAGGGAAGGTAAAAGAAGGCAAAAACAAATGTACCTATCATTATTAAAAGAGAAGCAAAAGGCCAATGTTGTACTTTAAAGAACTCTCCCAATAATGAGGGTATAATGGCTATCCAAATAAGCGCATTTAATATTCGAGAAGGTTTAGTTTCTGTAACTGTCATGATTGTTTTTTAAACACCTACTAAAGATAATTGTTTTTTAGACTTTTGCAAAATTGGAATTTAAAACGCGCTGGTTCCTGAGCGGAGTCGAAGGGCAGCGCACATTTAATTTGCATTTCGATAGCTATCAGGAGCCATGCAAGCCATTGCTGAGCCTTTCGGTAGAGTTTATCTTGAGCGAAGTCGAAAGGATCAAGATAAACTTTAGCCGAAGTATCCAACTGTATTTAGCAAGGCCATTGTTGTAACTCATTTTTCTTCCGGTAAACAAATTAGTTAGTTTTGAATTTTAACACTTCACTTCTCCAAAATGAATCTATCTCTTTTTGTTTAATTTGGAAGACCGAACAGATAGTTTGAATTAATTGCGTGCTGTCATTTGGTGTTTTTAAAAGCTTGTTAACCAAAGCTATTCCGCCTTTGTCGTAAGCAACTTTAAAAAAAATTGCACCTGTTGTATAGAAGGCAGAATATTGCCAACCCCATTTCTTATTTAGTACATCTGTAAAAGTTACTGTTTTATTCAAATTAATTTCATTGGCAAGAATTCTTGCACTTTCTTCAAATGTTTTCCCGCCTTGTCCGCCTTTCCATGTTGCAAAACCTTCTTCAATAAAACCGTGTCTGCTTGTATTGGGAACAATTAAATGAATAAATTCGTGAGGATAAAATTCCGAATCCAGGCCACTTAAAAGAATTCGGTTTTCATTCATTCCTACACCTGTTGTATAGCCAGCAAACGAAAAGTCGAAATTTAATAGTTTGCCTAATTCATCGCCACTTTTAGTAATATAAAAGTCAAATGGTTTCCATTGGGGAAATAGAAATTCTTCTGATAGTTGCGTACAAAACAGACTTGCTTTTTTTGCAAGAGCTTCATTAAAAATATGATTTGGTGGATAAATAAAGGTTATTTTTCCAATTGTTTTTTTTGTCCAATTTTCTGTAATTACAGGAAGTGCGTTTTTTAGTTTCCATTTACCATTTTCTTTGATAGCAAATAGTTTGGTAATACACCAAGGATTTGACTTTCGATATTCTCCTTCAAGGCCGTCTGCAGCAAAAATTGTTTTAATGCCATAATAATCGCCTTCCTTTACAATGGATAAAATTGTTGGTTTGTAGTAATTAAGAAGTTGGTTTGAGGGGAACTGATATAAGTACGGCGTAGAAAAATCAAAAATCTTATACTTTAGTTTTTCGGCTTTATTCCAATGTGGATTGTCGTATAAACTGTCTGGCTTAGAATTCAAATAATTTATCCAAAGTTCAGAAACTTCTTTTATTTCATGTTGAGTTGTGTCTACTCTTGAATGAATGGTAACATCAATTTTTGCCTGCTGCCCATAAATTTGGTTTATCGTAATTATGGAGAGAAGCAAACATATTGACATTATTGTTTTTTTCATTTGTGTTTTGGTGTTTTTAAATGAGTAATAACGATTTGAGGCTTTGCACTTTCTGCTTATGATCCCGATAGCTATCGGGATTGATCTGTCTGCAGACAAGTCGCTAGCCTGCCTCGCGAAACGTTAATTTAAAGATACAAATGTTTTTTAGACTTTTGCAAAATGAAAACGCGCTTCATCGCACCTTAATTTCGCACCAAGCGATGACCCAGTCCGCCCACTAACGTTTATTTACTGTTATGCATTCGCCTGTCCCGATTTATTGAAACTTATAAGTAGCGACTTTTATGTCTCTAGTTTGAAATAAACAACCTGAGCAAGTCTGTATTGTCCCCGTTTTACCAAGAATTACTTTTATAATTGTTAATTCGGAGTCACTTAGAGTAACACCTTTTTCTTTTAATTGCATAAGACCATCTACTGCGAAGATTTGTTTTTCAGTATTTGGGGATTTAGCTAGCTTCAGTATACTTTCTTTATCTTTCATGAGTACATAGCTTTCAATTATAGATCTTTCAGGAAGTTCAGAGCTAGCTCTATGGCCGCAAAACGTGCCATAAAATATATTTTCCATAAATAATTCTTTTTCATTTAACTGAAGTCCAAAAACACTAAAGAACCGATTTTTCAAAGAGTCGTATATTAATGAGTCCCTATAAGTAGTAATAGTTTGAAAATAATATTCCCATTTTCGTTTTACTTTTTGTCCAACCTTTTTGCTAAACTCGAAATAGAAGATTTTACCTTTGTAATTAAGTATTTTTATTTTGTAATTTGAGATTGTAAAGGAATTGGATATTGTATCATAAGGTTTTTTGTGGTCAATTCTCCAAAGACCTTCTTGGTAATTGTCTACTATATCTCTGAAATAATGAGTTTTGTAAAAATTTGAATTTTCAGTGTTTTTTAAGGAGTCAATTGTCGCTAAGAATTTCGAAAAATCCAAAGTCTTCAAAGATGCCGTAACTTCATTTTCAATTTGTCCTAACAAATTTATTGTCGAAATAAGTAATGTCGATATGAATATTATTCTTCTCATTGAGGTGACGCATAACGTTTGGCGGCCTTGCTCTTGCGGCTTATGATCCCGATAGTATCGGTATTTATCTGTCTGCCGACAAGTCGCGAGCCTGCCTCGCGAAACGTTAATTTAAAGATACAAATGTTTTTTAGACTTTTGCAAAATGGGTAAAGTCCATTGTCTCGATTGCTATCGGGGTTGAGCCAGCTAGTGCAAGGCTCAATATAAACTTTAGTCGACGCATCCGCCCGCATTGCGCCATAGCTTGCTGTTAGGTTTATGTGCTCGTCACACAGATTAACAAGCGTGTCAATCACATTTGTCCGGTGAAAAATAATAAACGTTTCTTTGACCTTTGCCACCGCCAAGGAAGAAGATACTTTTGCCTCTAAAATATTTATTCTCAATTAACAAATATCCATACTGGTGATATGCAATTCTGAGCCTGTAGACGTCCACGTCACTGTATATTATGGGGAAAACAGGTGGTATTTCTATTCGCTTTTTACGTAAATAAACCTGATAAAATCCTCTTTTAAATTTTCCGCCAAATTCAGTTGACCATTCACCAGAAACAGAAGATATTTTTAGGCGGCCTATTGAATCGAAACCTATCTTAAACTTTTCATCGCTTATTTGTTTTACTTCGAATAACTGAAGTGCATTGTCCTTTGCTGTGACACCCTTGAATTTACACACTTTGTTTGTAAATGTGCCTTTAAAATTCTGGTCGATGGATTTGAACTCGGAAGGATGAATTGTTCTAATACCTGTGCATGAAGAAAACGTGAGAGTGAACAACAAAAACACCATAAAGACTGTGATTATTTTATAGTATGGAGTTGTGTTAAATCTGTTCATGGTATAATGTGAAAGTAGTAAAGTTCACCGAATTACAAAAAGGAAATTTCACATTAAGGAATATATGCGCAATATGATCCCACATTCGGCGCTTAAGTATAATAAATTATGGTCTTGTTCGCCCGCATTGCGCCATGGCTTGCTGTTAACAGCAATAAGTTTGTCAACAAAATGTAGTCATTAAAATTTATACCCTAAAAATATAGAAGCTCTTGCGTCAGAAAAAATTGCAGGGTATTTATTGTCAATATTATAACTTGGTGAGCCTAGGTAATAGTCCGCAGGAATATTAATTTGTCTGGTTTTATATAGTCCACCAAAACCAAGCAAAAAGTCTAGAGTTAAATGCTTTTTAAAATATGTCTGATAACCGATAGTAAGACCTGAACCATAATTTTGGTATTTTTTTGTGATGTACTTGTCGCCACCCGAACCCCATGAATAAAGGTCTAAACTAACCTCATTAGTGTACTTTAAATATATCCCTGTATAAAACCCTTTAAAATTATTTTTTTTGTTGATGTAGAATTTATATTCAGGTAAAAGAGTCCATGATTTTGATTTGAAATTTATATACTTTAAATAACCCGCGGTCAGTTGAAAACTGTGTCTATTTAAAAAGCCTTTTTCAATTGTTATTGAACCAAGATTTACAACACCAAATGCGTTTAATGTGAGGTTAATAAGATCAGTCTTAATTATTAATATATCTTTTTTGTTGAGTGTGTCCTTTTGTCCATATGTAGATGTGAAAATTAGTACTAAAATAGCATTGAGGATTATGATTTTTTTTGTCATGGTAATTTAAATTAAGTATTTCTCTGAGTGATTCCTTATTGCTGGTAACGCTTTGCAAGCAAGAGTAGGCGGGCTTACGAAGCACCATCTGTCTTAACCGACCAAAGGTTATTTCGAAGATACATGTTTTTTAGACTTTTGCAAAATGGGTATTTAAAATGCGCTGGTTCTTGAGCGGAGTCGAAGGGCAGCGCACCTTGAATTTGCAAAAGCTTTGATGTCTAATAAATCAGTTGCAGAGCCTGTATTATGCAAAGTGTTGGCTATACAATTTTACAGGCTTCCGATGAATTATTACTTTTCAATAATGGTGTCGTTCTTGTAATAAGTGGTGTCTTTTAGTTGATTACTTTTTGAAGGAACCCATTTGCCTTGCTTGCCTTGGCAGCTGATAACATTTACTGTATCGCCGGCAATAAGCTCATAAGACGATTGACAATTATTATTAGCTGCTTTATTTTGATCGTTTTTACATGATACACCTATCAAGATCATCACAGCTGTTAAAAGATAAATAGGTTTTAAATTTTTCATAGTCTTTAGATTTTAAATGAGGTGTAATAGGTCGATTTACACTAAATATAGCTTTTTAATATAACGCTTTCGAATTCGCTCAAGATAAACTTTAGTTGAAGCAACTT
>JALHPG010000157.1 GCA_022842625.1 Bacteroidia bacterium
TGCTCTTCCGATCTACGCGTTAATTGTTACTGATGATGTTGTTGCCCCTGTGCAAGTTCCGGCACTAACTATTAAAGTATACATGCCATTTGCTAAAGCTGTAACATTTGTAATTGTTGGGTTTTGTGCTGCGCTTAAAAAACCGTTCGGTCCGCTCCATGAATAGGTAACACCCCCACTTCCACCTAAATTTAAGGCTGAACCTATGCAAGGTGTATTACTTGCTATTATAGGTGTTGGTAAATTTACAACTGATACACTTGCGTTAGCAGTTGCTGTGCATCCTGCAGCAGAAGTTACTGTTACTGTATACACGCCCGACATTAAAATACTAGTTCCTACCATTGTTGGATTTTGAACAGATGAAGTATATCCTAAAGGTCCACTCCATGAATAGCCTGTTCCTCCTGTAGCTGTTAAATTAATGTTTGTATTAAGGCAGGCTACCGGACTGTTGGTTACAATTATTGGTAATGGATTAACCACAACATTTGTAGTTGTAGAATTTTTACATCCGTTTGCATTAGTTACCGTAAGTGTATAAGTTCCTGCATTTGTTGCTGAAGCCGCAGCGATAGTTGCATTTTGTACAGTAGAAGAATAGGTTCCCGGACCTGTCCATGTATAAGTGCTGGCACCCGATCCTGTAAAGTTAATTGGTTGGTTTAAACAAACCGGACTATTACTATTAGCGATAGGCACCGGTAAAGGATTTATTGTAACTGAAGTTGTTGTTAATGCTGTGCAAGTTCCGGCACTCACTAATAAAGTGTATATACCGTTTGCTAAGGCAGAAACATTTGCAATAGATGCGTTGGTTGCGGCACTATTAAAACCGTTAGGCCCTGTTAAATTAATTATTCCTCCGCTTGCTGTAAAGGTCAAATTTCCACCAACACAAACCGGAGAATTACTTACTAAACCGGGTGTAGGATTGCTAACTACTGTTACGCTTGCGTTAGCCGAAGCTGTACACCCAGCCGCAGAAGTTACCGTTACGGTATATATGCCTCCCATTCCTATTGTTGCATTAGTTAGGGTTGGATTTTGTGTTAATGAATTATAGCCTAAAGGTCCGCTCCATGAATAACCTGTGCCTCCTGTTGCTGTTAAATTAATATTAGAACCGCTGCAAATGTTAGGACTATTAGTAACTATTACCGGTAAAGGATTTACTGTAATTGTTTTAACTGCCGTTGTAGTACAACCACTCGCACTAGTACCAGTTACAGTATAAGTAGTTGTAACAGTTGGTGAAAAAGCAACGCCATTAGTAATACCGCCCGACCATGTATAAGTTGCAGCACCAACACCATTAAGTGTAGTTGAACCTCCTAAGCATATAACAGAATTAGTTGCTGTTGCAGAAATGGTGGATGATACACCTGTTGTTACAACAAAACTGCATGAGCCCACATTCCCTGAAAGGTCTGTTGCGATATAGGTTACAGTCGTATTCCCAACATTAAAACTCGAACCACTTGCATTATTTGCGCCTGTACCCGTAGTTGCCCCCGAAAAAGAATAAGTCACTGCAGGTGTTGGACAATTGTCTAATACTGAAACAGGAGCAATACCATTTACAATTGGAGTACACTGTGTAACATTAGCCGGACAAGTAATTGTTGGGGTTGCAATATCATTTACCGTAACTGAAAAAGAACAGGATGTTGTATTTCCAAAAGAATCGCCTGCTGTAAAGGTTTGTACAGTGGTTCCAACTGGGAAACTAGAACCGCTTATTAAACCTGTTGTTAAAACTGGTACAACAGTACTCGTTCCCCATGAAAAAACAACCTGCCCATGCCCGGCATTTATACCGGTGGTATTTGACTGACAAGTACCAATATTATATGAACCACCACCACCACCATTACCACCACCTGGAGCAACATTTCCTCCACTACCACCACCTGAATAACCGCCACCGCCTCCACCAACAACAAATGCAGACCCTTGTCCGCCACCACCATAACCACCTCTTGCAAAAGCCCATGCTGCAACTAAGCCGCCGGCACCTCCGCCTACAAAACTAATTCCACCCGAACCGGCAGCCCAACCGGTTGCACCATTCGTTAATAAACCTCCACCTGCACCAGATTGAAAACCAGCACCACCAACACCGCCACCGTTTCCTGCAGCGCCACCTATTCCCCCTCCTGCACCACCATTACCACCAATAGTTGAAACGTTGCCATGCCTTGCTGTAGTAGATGTTGTAGCACAGCTACCACCACCACCACCTGCAATAATTAAAGGAACATTTGTTAATGAAGTAACAAAACTTCCACCACCACCTCCATTACCATTGCCTGTTGTTATAGAGGGGCATTCACCTACTAAAACTTTTAATACTGTTCCTGGAGTTACAGCAAAAGTACCACGCATTCCGGCACCTAAACCCGGACTAAATGTGGAGCTGGAGTGCCAACCTCCCCTTGCTCCTCTGGCTAAAATATTAATAGAGGTTATACCTGCGGGAACAGTAAAATTTTGCATAGCCCCGGTATAGTTAAATGTTTGAGTAGTCGAAGTACAATTGGCGCAAATAACTGTTGGTGTTGTGTAAGCAACAACAGCTGCGCAAGCATTTGCAGGAGCATTAACCGTTACACTTGGCGGACAAGTCATTGTTAAACACTGTGAGGTTATTGTTCCTGTATTTGCAAAAAATATTAGAGAAGGGATGAAATATAAAATTTTTTTCATGGAAATTATTTATAGTTCTTAAAATTAAACTATAGATGATAAAAAATATCAAAATTCAATAGACAGAAGACTACCTTCACTCAATATACTTCATCTAAATAATTTAGTAAAAACAACTGGTTTTTTTTGTAAATTCGTAAACTAATTTAGTGTAAAATGAATCCATTCGAATCGCCGGAACTTCTAGAACAAGAAATTATTGAAGTGGTTTTAAAAGAAGAAGCCGTTAAAGCTTTAATTCTTTATAATGATGATGTAAACACGTTTGAATTTGTTACTGAATCACTGATAAAAGTTTGCGAACATGATGCTATTCAGGCAGAGCAATGTACTTATTTAGTGCATTATGCCGGCAAATGTGTTGTAAAAAACGGCACCTTTAAAAAATTAAAACCGCTTTGCGAAGCCTTACTAGAAAGGGGTTTATCTGCAAAGATCGAAAACTAAATTTGCCTTTTTACTTCTAAAGAAAGTAATTCAATAATTTAATTTATATAAAATAGTCATGTTCCTAAACGCACAACCAAAAAAGATTGCATGACATATTCTAAATGACAACTAAAAACAATAAATTCTATAAATGAAAAAAATAATTCTATCGTCTATTATTGCTTGTGCCCTATTTACTTCGTGTACAAAAAATGCAGTAACCGGAAAACGTTCTCTTACTCTTATACCAGAAAGCGAAATGATGGCAATGAGTTATACAGAATACGACAAATTTTTAGCTGCACATACACCATTACCGGCTTCGGATGATCGTGTGCAAATGGTACAACGTTGTGGTGTTAGAATTCAAAAAGCAGTAGAAAAATTTTATGCTGATAAAGGACTTTCTAACCAATTAAATGGCTTTAACTGGGCGTTTAATGTTGTTGATGAAAACACCATTAATGCCTGGTGTATGCCCGGTGGTAAAGTAGTTGTGTATACAGGACTATTACCGGTAACTAAAGATGAAGCAGGTTTAGCGGTAGTTATGGGACACGAGATTGCACATGCCGTTGCCCGTCACGGTAACCAACGTATGAGTCAGGGAATTTTAGTGCAAACCGGAGGAACTGTTTTATCTGTTGCGATGTCGCAAAAACCGGCAGCAACGCAACAATTATTTAATCAATCATTTGGTATAGCTTCAACATTAGGAACTTTAAAATATAGTAGAAGTCACGAAACTGAAGCTGATAAAATGGGATTGATCTTTGCTGCAATGGGTGGTTACGATCCTGAAGTTGCAGTTGGATTTTGGGAAAGAATGTCTGCCGGTGGCGGACAAAAACCACCGGAATTATTAAGCACTCACCCTAGCGATGAAACAAGAATAAGAGACCTTAAAGCTTTTATGCCTGAAGCGAAAAAATATTATAAGCCACAGTAAAAATTTAAACGGAAATATTTTCGGCTAAAGAACAACTCATATTGCCCTCTTCATCAAAATCACCAACAGTAATAGTTATAGGGGTATTGCAATGCTCATTATCAAAAGGGTATTTTACTTTTACGTAGTTTTGAGTAAAACCAAACATAAATCCATTTTTATTTTCACTTTCAAAAATAACGCTTAGCTCTTTGCCTTTTTGTGTTTCGTAAAAAGCACGCAATTTTTTTGCTGAAAGAATACGAAGCATTTTATTTCTGCGTTTGCGCTCAACTATAGGAACCGGATTTTCCATTAAGATCGCTTCTGTATTATCTCGCTCACTGTATGTAAACACATGTAAATACGACACATCCAAACCATTCACAAAATTATAAGTATCTAAAAACTCTTCCTCTGTTTCTCCCGGAAATCCTACTATCACGTCAACACCAATGCAACAATCGGGCATTAAACTTTTTATTTTTGAAATTCTATCTGAATATAATTCACGCTGGTAACGACGCTTCATACGTTTTAAAACCGCATTACAACCGCTTTGTAACGGAATATGAAAATGTGGCACAAAACGTTTTGAGTTGGCTACAAATTCAATTATTTCATCTTTAAGCAAATTGGGCTCAATAGATGAAATACGAAAACGTTCAATTCCATTAATTTCATCTAACTCCTTAATAAGATCTAAAAAATTATATTCTTTACGTTTCTTTTCATCACCATCTATATTTATACCATAACCAAAATCACCAATATTTACGCCGGTTAAAACAATTTCTTTAACGCCGCTTTCGGCAATTTTAATAACATTTGCCTTAACATTTTCAATGGTATCGCTTCTGCTTTTCCCTCTTGCTAAAGGAATTGTGCAAAAGGTGCAACTGTAATCACAGCCATCTTGAACTTTTAAAAACGAACGGGTTCTATCCCCTACGCTGTATGAATCAACAAAAAAATCAGCTTCAGAAATTTCGCAATTATGAATTTGTGTATGCGTACTTTTTCCTGAGAAATTAATATAATTTAATAATTTAAATTTTTCGGTCGCCCCTAAAACAACATCAACACCTTCAATTTTTGAGATCTCCTCAGGTTTTAATTGTGCGTAGCAACCAACAACAGCCACAAAGGCTTCGGGGTTTTTAGCGAGTGCATTTTTAACGATGGATTTACATTCTCTGTCTGCATTTTCTGTTACAGAACATGTATTAATAACATAAACATCTGCTGCTTCAGAAAAATCTTTTTTAATAAATCCTTTTTCTTGAAATAAACGTGCAATAGTTGAAGATTCAGAGAAATTCAACTTACACCCAAGGGTATGAAAAGCAACGGTTTTATCCTTAAAAGACATGATCGCAAAGATATAAAATTTATCTTTATGAGACATGATGGCATTTTTTACACCTTTTTATAGTAAATTTGCCCTTTAATAATAATTTATGGAATTATCAGCTTTAACTGCAA
>JALHPG010000158.1 GCA_022842625.1 Bacteroidia bacterium
AATTAGGAATGTCTTTAGATTGGTTTTGGGATGAATGGGTTTACAAAGGAAATGAGCCGGCATACCATGTTGTTGCAGAAGATATAACTCTAAACACAAAACGTTTCACACAATTTACAGTGGCACAAGTGCATCAAATGAATGATATTATAGGTTTATATAAAATGCCAATTGTTTTTGAAGTACATTATTCCGACGGAACATTTGAAAGTAAAACAGAATGGATCGAAAAAGAAACCCATGTTGTAAAAGTGCCTAATAGCGGAAATAAGGTAATTGATTTTGTTTTGTTTGACCCAAACAGTGAAATTTTGAAAACAGTAAGTTTTACAAAGCCGTTTGAGATGTTAAAGGCACAATCTATAAAGGCTCCAAAAATGATCGATCGTTACGATGCTGTGTTTGCAATGAGACCTATTCCGGTTGAACAAAAAAGATCGGCTTTAATGGATGCATTTACTAAAAACACCTTTCATGCCATTCATTCGGAAATTGTGATGCAATTAATTGATGACAAAAATTCGGAAAGTATAGCTTTAATAAAGTTAGCGTTATTAGACAAAGATCCTCAGGTTCGGAAGTCGGTTATTTTAAATGTAAAAACTATTGAACCCACTTTGTTAGCTGATTACGAAAAATTGTTGCTTGATTCGTCTTACATTACAATTGCAACTGCCTTAGAAAAATTATGTTTTCAGTTCCCTGATAATACCATTTCGTATTTAGATAAAACAAAAGATATTGAAGGCACCAATGGCAGAAATGTAAAAATAAAATGGTTAGAGATTGCAGTTGCCGCCGGCAATAACGAAAAAAAATTTACTGATCAATTGGTAACCTATACATCCAATTCTTATGAGTTCATTACTCGCGCTAACGCCATGGCCGCCTTAAGAAAATTGAATTATTTTGATCAACAATGTTTGCTTAATTGTTTGCAGGCTTGCTTAAGTAATAATGGCAGGTTATCCGGCCCGGCAAACGAAACTGTAAAGTATTTCTTTAATCAACCAAAGTTTAAAAAAATGATCGTTGAAACGATCGCCAACAGAAAAGGTCAGGCTTTGGAAAAAGAAATTTTAAATCGATTGATACAATAAATTTTTAGTAGCGAATAGTATTGAAAAAAAGCGACCGGTTAAATGGTCGCTTTTTTTTAGGTTTTAGGAGAAAGGTGCTTATGCCGTCTATACCCAAAAACTAAAAAATTACCTGTTATTTCTGCTTTTTTTTTACTACATTTAATTATTAGTACAATTAAAAGAATTTAAAATGAAAAAGGGATTTTACAGCCTATTGTTTTTTGCGATCATAACAGTGGTTTCTGCTCAAGAAAAGATAAAGTACTTTGATCTTAATTATACTGAAAAGAAGGTTGAAAATAGTTTATACAACACTATCCAATTTTTAGACTCTAGAGAGGATACTTCCGGTATGGGAATTGTAAGGGTTGGCACTTTAAATAAAGAAGCTACAGTAAAACCAAACGGCAGTTTTCAAAGTCAATTAGAAAATTTGCTTTCTAAAATTAATGACACAAACGCTTCTCAAAACAATCTGTTGTTTCAATTACGTCGTTTAAAATTTGTTGAAAAAGCAGGGGAAGGAAAAGAATATGGCTATATTTTTTTTAGGGCAAATTTATTTTCGATTAATGATAAAATTTATAATAAAATAGCTTCAATAGATACATTCATTGTAGTGGAGGCAATTGACGTAACTAAGCCTTTGATGGAGGAGGGGAATAACACAATTGTAAATTTTATAAAAAGTGGAATAGTAATTAAGCCAAACGGTATTTCAAGTTTATCTATGAATGAGATCATGAGTATTGATAGCATTGAAAAACTGAAAATAAAAGTTTATAACGTAGAAACTTATACTAACGGTGTATATAAAACCTTTATGGCTTTTAAAGCTCAAATACCCGATTATACGTTGTTTTCGATCACATTTGAGGATGGAGAAATTTCAGAAATTAAAGCCAAGAACCGAAAAGGTAAGATCAAAAAGATAAGATCGGATGATGTTTACGCCATTGTAAATAACGGGAAACCGTTTATTTCTGCACTTTTTGGGTATTATCCTTTAGTTAAAAATAATAATGATTTTTATTTTATTGCAGATGATAAATTGGATTTTGTAAAGGGGCAGATCGTAAAAAACAGTTCTATTTTTAGTAATACAGAATATGTTTATAGTCCAACACTAATAACATCCTTATTTGAAATAAAAATTGATCACGTGAATGGTAAATTTATGCGTGTACGTGAAATGAAAAATTAAATTTTGATACAATATAGAATTAAGATTTAAAAAAAAATTTATACATTTATTTTATGAAAAAAATTTTAACGATATTATTTTTATTTGTTATTGTTGTTTCTTGTAAAAAGAAAGAGGTTAATGCAACAGTAATTATTACTGTATTAAATGATGGGAAAACAGTTGCAAGCCCAACAATTTATATGAAAAAAGGATCTACCGGTACTCCTACGATCACGTTGTCTGCATATGATCAAACTGTTACAGGGAATAAAACAGGCCAATATACTTTTGAAAACCTTGCCTCTGATGATTATTATTTTTATGCTAAGGCTGCTATTGATACTTTAGAAATTTCAGGCGGTGTAACTACAAAAGTTGAAGTTAAACAAGCTCCAAATAGGTATGAGGTATCAATTTATACCAAATAAAATATTTTGCCTCCAAGTAAATAAACTATTTTTTAATTAAAACAAAAAACCCGATCAATAATGATCGGGTTTTTTTTTATTGCTGTATGTGTAAGATTACATTTGAGCGTCTAACTTTGCAGCTAAAGCCGCTTTTGGCACAACACCAACTTGTTTATCTACAACCTCACCACCTTTAAAGTATAAAAGAGTAGGGATGTTTCTAATACCATATTTTGCGCTAATACCTGAGTTTAAGTCTACATTAACTTTTCCTACAACAGCTTTGCCATCGTAATCTTTTGCTAACTCTTCAACAACTGGGCCAACCATACGGCATGGTCCACACCATTCTGCCCAAAAGTCTAATAATACCGGTTTGTCACTTTTTAATACTAACTCCTCAAAGTTTGCGTCTGTAATTTCTAATGCCATAATTTTATTTTTTATTGTTTTTAATTTCTAACCTAAAATTACTCGTTTGTTCTTTAATTTTAAATTTTAAACCTTAAATCTTTTGCCCATTTAACTAACAATAACATTGTTCTTTTTATTTAAATAGAAACCCGCACCAACTGTA
Organism: Bacteroidia bacterium; assembly: GCA_022842625.1. Classification (GTDB taxonomy): domain Bacteria; phylum Bacteroidota; class Bacteroidia; order B-17B0; family Aurantibacillaceae; genus Aurantibacillus. The sequence goes on from JALHPG010000158.1 coordinate 3,256, forward strand.
ATTAACAATAGTATAGATCCAGCCATAGCAATTGTATTTCCGGTTGTGTAGGTACTAGGTTCAAACTTAAATTCAATTTTATGTTTCCCTGCCGGAATTGGCATTCCTCTTAAAACGTAATTTACGCCTGCATGTGGTTTTAATTGACCGTCAATATATGCATTCCAGCCTTTTGGGTAGTATATCTCAGAAAACACTGCAAATTCATCAGCCTTGGCATCTGTTTCGTAAACTAATTCGTTAGGTTGGTAAGACAGTAATTTTATAGATCCTTCTCCATCATAGGTATCTTTTAATCCAAGTTCTGTTTTAAAATTTGATTGCAGGATGGTTTGAGTTTTGGTATCAATTTTACCTAGACCAACAATTTCATCATCTGCATTAGGCACAGTAAATACTGTTTTCACAAACCATGCGTTACCATTCGCTTCAGGATTTTTTAAAGGAATTTCGCCACGGCCTTCACCTCCGGGAATAATAAAATATTTTGTATTAAGCATATTAATTACATTCAAACTGCCAAACAATGCGCGCATGGCACTATCGCTGGCAAAAGCCTTACCTGCATCTTTATAAAATGCATTCACTTCTTTATCGATATGAAACTCGATCAGCTCTGCATACTTTTTTAATTTAGCGCCATGATAGCCACCAATAGATTTATGGTAATATGAAGTTGCAGCATCGTTAAAAGTGCTTACCGTTAAATTTAAAACGCGGTAATCTAAATCAGGGTCTTTTAATATTTCCTCATCAGCTTCTGTTTTGGCAACTAAGCTTTGCTGATTTTGTTCTTTAGTAACAAACGATTTATCGTTTAAGTATCTTGCGGCAACAGTCCATAGGTCAATGGTAATAAATATGCCTATTGCTGCAAAAAATAACTCTTTTTTTAATTTGTTTGTGAAATATAAATACAGGGCACCAAAACCTAATAAAATAAAAATTAATGAGCGTAAGGCATCCGCTTTAAAGATGGCTTTACGGGCAATTTCAAGCTGTGGCATTAACTCAGCAATGTAGGGTTTAACTTGATTTTCAGGATTACCTGCCCTTACAGCTTGTTGGATCATTTGTTGTTCTTCACCGTAAGCGTGAAATGTATTAATGGCATCCGGCATTAAATAACTTAATGCGCAAAAGCCACCAACAATAGAAGCAGAAATTATAATTAATTTTTTAAGCGAAACTTCTTTATTTATTAAACGTAGTTTGATCTTATCTTCCCAGTTTTTAATTTTTATAATTTCATTTATCGCCAAAATGGCTAACAACGGCAAGGTTAGTTCAGCAATTACCATGATCATGCTTACGGCTCTGAATTTGTTGTAGCCAGGAACATTGTGCATGAAAAAATCGGTTAAGCCCATAAAATTACTTCCCCAACCTAAAGCCACGGTTAATAGGGTTGCTAAAAATATTGGCCACTTAATAGTATTTTTAACTACAAACATACCCAGTAAAGCAAGAAAAATTATAATAGCGCCAATATAAACCGGACCACTTGTAAATGGCTGGTCGCCAAAATAAGCGCTGCTATTGGCAACTTGTTCTCTAAAATCAGGATTCACTTTTTTTAACGCATCACCATCTGCACTTCTAACACTGGCACTTGCGCCCCCTTTAAAATCAGGAATTAAAAAGGTGAATGTTTCGCCAATACCGTAACTCCATTGGGTGGCGTAATCTTCATCTAAGCCGCTTGTTGTATTTTTTTCGTGTTTTGTTTTAATGGATTCATCCACTATTTGGTTTTGAGTAATAGCCCCACCTTTACCATCTAAGGTAAGCGGTGTTTTATCATTCATTTTTACTTTGGCGTTAACCGTAAGTTCAGATTTCCCGCGTGTACTGTATTTTCCGTACTCGTTGGTTGTAGAAAGCCCCGCGTAATTAGGCAATACACCAATTAAAGTGGCAATTAAAAAAAATGCTAAGCCTTTAAAAAAGTCGGCTAATTTTTTTTCTTTTAAATGCAAAATAAAATAACCGGCAATTACAAAACCAATAAGAATATAGCCGTAGTAAGAAATTTGTACGTGGTTAGCGTTTAACTCCATAGCCGTAAACAAAGCAGTAAGGGATAAACCCAACCATGGTTTACCTCTGAACAATAAGATCACGCCGCCTAATAGGGCCGGTAAATAACCCAGTGCATTGGCTTTTGAATTATGCCCTGCTTCTAAAATAATTAAAAAGTAAGAACTTAAGCCATAAGCCACTCCCCCAATAAGGGCAAGCCAT
>JALHPG010000159.1 GCA_022842625.1 Bacteroidia bacterium
ATCAGGGAAGATGCTGCAAGAATACAAGAGAGAAGATTTTAATTTAAAACAAGATATTATGTCACAAGAATATTTCATGCGTGTTCCAACTATATTGGGATTGCATGGCGCAATAGAAACATTAAGTCAGCCTTTAGAAGCTGCCGAAACAGGCGATAAAAGGGTTAATTATGTTTTAAAATATTATGCTATTGCCCTTAAGGTTGGCAAAGCATTTAATCTGCATCCCTTAATGATCTTAGCGCAAGCTTCCATTGAATCAGGTTGGGGAACGTCGCAACTGGCAAGGCAGAACAATAATTTTTTCGGTGTAACTGCATACGGAAAACCTAATCAATACTGGACAGGTGAAAAACGGAGGTCAACGACCTCAGGTTTATATTTCAGGAGCTATAAGAGCGTTGAAGATGGTTTCTCTGATTTTGCCCGTTTAATTACAAGCTATTACAAAGAAGCGGCAAAGGTGAGTAATGATATTACCGCTTATGCCACTAAGATAGCAGCATCGCCTTATATCAGCGAAAAGAACGGGGATAACCGAGCCAAGTACCGGGCATTAATTATTCAATCGGGAGAAACCATTTTAAACATTGTAAAAAAAAAGTTCCAAGCCCAGTACAATTAGAGTTCGGGATTGGCTCTATCATCCTAGCCTCTTTAGGCTTATGGATTGGTTACGAATTTTTCTTTAAAGACAATTAAAAAATTAGAAATAATGAAAGCGGAAGTAAATAAGATAATCAACGACTTTTTAAATCTTTCAGGAGATAAAACACCAAAAGACTTTAAAGAAAATTTAAAGGTGGTTGCAAGAGCCATGCGACAAAATTACGACGATGAAGAAGCAATTATCAAACTGGACTTTGTAAGACAGAAATTAGAGAACGGTTTGGAACACGCAAGCAAGTGGGGAGAAATTACCGTTGTAATTATGGACACCTTACATGATATTGAAAGCTACTACAAAAAACATAAAGGCAATACCGACCTCGGTAAAATGAGGCCACGCAAAACTTTAGGTAAGTTAGTGGATGAAGGCGAAGTGCCTACTTCAAAAAGCCGTGCCGATAATTATTGGGAGGGAAAGACCAAAGTTATTTTTACGCCCAACAATAAACAGATCCGTTCAGGTTCGGATATTCCAAAATCCTATGATTATGATAACATAGAGTTTTTAGAACGCCATTACAATTTAAAATCTGTTGAGTTCGGAAATTGGTTATCGCAGCAAGACCGCAAAAACTATTTAGCGGGTCTTGGATTGGCCTTATATGATTTAACCAACATCTTAGGTTTTGCACCTTCCAAATTGTCATTAAAGAAAAAAATTACGGTTGCTTTTGGCGCAAGAGGTCGGGGTTCGGCTTTAGCACATTTTGAATCAGACACCTTCGCCATTAATATTACCCGTTACAGCCGTCCAAAAAAAGGCTCTACTTTAAAACCAAGTTTTGACCGTACAAAACTATTAACTCTTTCCGGTGGCGTTGGTTCGTTCGCTCACGAATACGGACACGCTTTGGATTATTTCGGGGGTATGTTTGCCGAGCGAGGTTCAACAGATGCTTTAAGTGATGGCAGAAGTTTACGGATACGAACAGATAAAAAGCAATTGCAAAAGAACACGTTAAGGGGTTTAATGGAGCGCCTGCTTCATAAAATCATTTGGAGTGGGGATAATAAGCATAGCGCTTATTTTCTGCGCTTAAAATCAAAACAAAAGAGTTTACGCTTAACGGATTATTATTTCAGAAGGAATGAATTGTTTGCAAGAGCCTTTGAATCGTATGTGCATTACAAAATGCAAAAGAAGAGATATAAAAACATTTTTCTTGCTGAAACAAAATACGACCCTAAGATTTATTTAACACCACAGGAAATTAAAAAGATCGAACCTGATTTTGACGCTTTGATTAGCGCACTCAAAAAAGTCATTTAAAATAAAAACTAAAAAATTAAGCCATGAATACCATTAATTGCCACACGCACATTTTTAATCGAGATTCCGTTCCCGATAAGTTTTTGCCCGTATGGTTAAAGCCAGTAGCTAATCTACTGCAAAATAGAAAAACATCTAAGGGCTTATCTAAATTACTTTCCGTTTTTGGAAAAAAAGATTTAGCCCAGCTCATTAAAAAGTTCTATCATTTTTTAACTATCGGTTCATTAACGAGCCAGTTAGAAATATTTAAGCTCTTACAATCCTTTTATCCTAGCGATACCAAATTTTGTGTATTGAGTATGGATATGGAATATATGGCAGCGGGTAATGTATCTAAACCCTTCTTAACGCAATTAAATGAACTGGCAAGTATTAAAAAAGATCCTGCTTATAAGGATTTGATTTACCCTTTTATTTTTGCCCATCCTGAGCGGCCTTTGATTTCAACTTTAGTGAGGCGTTACATTGAAGAATATAACTTTGCAGGTATTAAATTATATCCGCCTTTGGGATATTACCCTTTTGATAAACGTTTAGACCTGGTCTTTTACTATGCTGAAACAAATGGCATTCCTGTTACAACGCATTGCGCCCGTGGTGGTATTTATTACCAAGGCACTATTACTGAAAAAAGACACCCCATTACCGGCCAAGAAATCAAGCAGCGTAAAAATAAGTTTCTGACCGATGTTTATACCGATCCTTACAACTACAATTACCTATTACATAAATTCCCTGAACTTAAAATTAACCTTGCTCATTTTGGCGGTTTTGATGAATGGGAGAAGTATTTAAAAAATACCATTGATGAGGATGGAGAAAAAAGCTGGTTCTTAAAAATCATGGAATTGATTTACGCCAACGAAAATGTTTATAGCGATGTTTCTTATACGCTTTACAATAAAGAGCTTTTACCGCTTCTTAAATCTACACTACAAGATCCTTACTTAAAAAAGAAAGTTTTATTTGGTTCTGATTTTTACATGGTGGAACAGGAAGAAAGCGAACGTGAGTTTTTTGTTAATCTTAAAGCTGAACTTGGACAAAGTGATTTTAAAGTAATTGCTGAAGAAAATCCAAACACTTTTTTATTTGGTAAAAATGTTTAGTTTTGTAGTTCTCAACCACTAAATCCAAATGTCGAAGGATTACTAATCCCTGATAGAGTTTCTATCAGGGATTTTTTTGTTTTAAATAGTTTGGTATATTTGAAATATTAAAGTTTTTTCATTTCAAGCCTTGTCATTTTTATGGCAGGGCTTTTTTTATGAATTATTGTTTTAAAGAAGTATTCTGAAAAATATCCTTTTCAATACTTGTTGGGTCTATATCAAATTCTTTAAACACATCAATTACCTGTTGATCTGTAATTGGCTCGTAAAACACAGTATTAATAGGCATACATTGCTCTTTGTATAATTTGGTTTCCAATTCGGAAAGCGTTTTTACAAACTCACAAATAGTATTAATACAAAAGCGAATACACTCGGTTGAAAATAATTCCATGTGCCAGGGACATTCTACATCATTGGGTTTTGGATAAGTTACCTTTCTTAACCGCAAATTCTTAATCGCTTTATCAGGACCTTCGTATAAGCTGTGTTTATAATGCACAATGTTATTACGAATCTGAACTAAACTTGTAAAGTCAGAATAAAAACCTTTTGAACTATCAAAGGTGCGGCCAAAAAGGAATTTAGGGTACATAATGCTTTTTGTTTTAATATCCCAGCGATCAGCTTCCTCCTGAATGTCAAATAAAATATTGCTTTTGTAAATGCTTGAAACAAAATCAGATGTAAATTGCTCATTAAGGATGGCTTCCCAAACTGAACCTGCAATCGGAAATGCCGTTATGCTGTTATGCGAATAGCCATGTAATTTGTTCCTTGATAGATTTCCCGATAGAACTTTTTTAAGTTCGGTAAAATACAATTCCTTTAATGAGAAGAAAATTATCGTTGACAAGTGGCCTCCTGCCTTAAATTTTACTTTGCGTGTTTCCATAATAACAAGATATAAAAATCTCAGCATTAAATTAAAATTTGTTCAAACAAAAAAGATTGTTTAATTTTAATAAAGCCCTTTAGGAAGCTTCTGATACATACCCTTTTGTGTTACTCCGAGAGTAAACATTAAAGTAATCAATCAGCTTAACGCATCACTAATCAGGGTATAATAATCATAATCTTATGGGAACAAAAAAAACACCGGCTACAAAGCCAAAAACAAATCCTTCGCCAAACTGGCCAGCAAAGAAGGAAGGGCAAAAATCAGGAAAAGGCAGGGGCAATAACCCACCTAAAACAAAAAAGTAAACAAAGAAAAAGCCCTGTCGGAGATGACAGGGCTTTTTTTATTCTTGGTTAATACCTATTGCTTTCTTCTATATCGACCAGCATTCAAAAAGCTCTACTAAAGATTGAACAAGCTTCGCTTAAACCCTAGTAAACATTAAATAAAGAACAAAAAAAGACCTTAAAAACCTTGAAAATACAAGCATAAAGACCAAATAAAGTATAATAAAAAAGGCTATTTAACTTAAAAAGATGATAATTACCCGCTATAATATTAGTTTAGACATCATTTCTCTTATTATTACATCATATCCGTGAGGTGGCTTGGTGTAACATTTGATAGCTCCTAAATCTAAACAAGTGTTTTTACTTTGTTCATCAGATGTAGTACTAAGCACAAAAACAGGAATATCACTTAAAATTTTAAAATCTTTAATTTTTTTCATTAATTCATAGCCATTGATTTTAGGCATATTCAAATCTGTAATAATAATATCAGGCTTAACTATTGTTTTATCTGAATAGCTTCCTTCATTTAATAAGAAATCAATTGCTTGAGCACCATTATAAACTGAAACACCAATAATTTCAGGGTCAACAACCTTTAGAGCCTTGTTTATAAAAAAATGCTCGTCTGGATCATCGTCAACTATCAATACTACAATAGCCTCTTTATTCATTTAGAAAAGAAAATTATACACAACAAGTCAAATGTAATCTTAATTTTAAATAAAGCAACCTAAAGCTTTCTTTATCGTATAATTATATAAATTGGTTCGGCAAAGTCGAAACGTTTAAAAATCCCCTCATTATTTTATAGGCTATATAAAATCACCTTCGGGGTGCATTTATTAATTTTTGTCAAACATTTTGTTTGGCATTATTTTTTTATAGCCATGAAAACAAAAAAATTGGTTAATCAATTTTCAAATTCAGAATTAACCATCGAAAAATTAAGAACCTATAAAGGGTTTGAAAATTTCACAGACGAACAAGCGCAAAAGTTTATCACAAATATTAAGCGTTTGACGAAATTATTATTTGGTATGTATTCAAATAATAATCCTTCAAAAGTATTTTAAAAGTCTCAAAATTAAATTAGTTGGTGAAAATTAGAATGAAAGAAAGCCGCCAAAACCCAATAAAATCAACTGCTTTTATTGGTTCGTAAAATTGCTTTTTTATGTTGAAATTTTTTTGTACATTAGATTTTAAAGGTAAATATTTACACCTAAAAAA
>JALHPG010000160.1 GCA_022842625.1 Bacteroidia bacterium
AACTCCTTTTACCATGTTGGCAACAAGAGAACGGTATAAACCGTGCAAAGCTCTGTGTCTTTTTTGGTCAGTTGGACGTGTTACCACGATCTTACCTTCTTCTAAAGCTACAGTTATATCTAAATCTACTTTTTGAGTTAATGTTCCTTTTGGGCCCTTAACAGTTACTAAACCATTAACTACAGTTACCTCTACTCCTTTTGGTAATTCTATTGGGGCTTTTCCTATACGTGACATGTTAGTTTTTCTCCTTCTTAATTATGAAATATAACATAAAACTTCTCCACCAACATTCATTTGCTTAGCTTCTTTATCGGTGATAACACCTTTAGAAGTAGAAATGATGGCGATACCTAAACCATTTAATACACGAGGCATTTTATCAACACCTGAATACTTACGTAAACCTGGACTTGATACGCGATCTAACGTGCGAATAGCTGGGAGTTTTGTTACCGGATGATATTTTAAGGCAATTTTGATAACGCCTTGATTGTTTTCTGTACTTTCAAATTTGTAATTTAAAATGTACCCTTTTTCAAAAAGAATCTTAGTGATCTCTTTTTTTAGATTAGAAGCCGGAACTTCTACGATTCTGTGGTTTGCTTTAATCGCGTTTCTAACACGAGTTAAGTAATCTGCTACTGTATCTGTCATTTTTTTTAGGTTTATATGTTATTCCGCAAAACAGAATAATTATATTAAACAATTATTTATTTTTTTTGAGGGGGCAAATATACAACTATTTCCCGTACTCGCAATATTTATTTTCTACCAACTAGATTTGGTTAATCCCGGAATTAATCCGAAAAGAACCATTTCACGGAAAGTAACACGGCTAACACCGAAAGTACGCATGTACCCACGAGGACGACCGGTTAATTTACAACGATTACGCAAACGAACTTTTGAGGAGTTACGTGGTAATTTTTGTAATCCAACTGAATCACCTGCTTTTTTTAACTCTTCGCGTTTAGCAGCGTATTTATCAACTAATTTTTTACGTTTGACCTCACGGGCCTTCATCGATTCTTTTGCCATTTCTTATCTTAAGCTTGTTTATTTTTAAATGGAATTCCAAACTCTTTTAATAGAGCGTGAGCTTCTTTATCTGTAGTGGCAGTAGTTACAAAAGTAATATCCATACCAGAAATCTTGCTTACTTTATCAATATCAATTTCAGGGTAAATGATCTGCTCGGTAATACCTAAAGTATAATTTCCGCGTCCATCAAAACCTTTATCGTTAACACCTTTAAAATCACGAATACGTGGTAATGAAGATGCGATCAAACGATCTAAGAATTCATACATTTTATCTCCACGCAAAGTAACACGCACGCCAATAGCAACGCCTTTACGTAATTTAAAATTTGAGATATCTTTAGTTGAATAGGTTGGAACAGCTTTTTGACCAGTAATTGTAGTCATTTCTTTAACTGCCGATTCAATTAATTTTTTATCAGATACAGCATCACCAATTCCTTGGTTAAGACAAATTTTTTCCAATTTAGGAACTTGCATTGATGATGTATATTGAAATTGTTTTTGCAATGCTGCTACAATTTCTTCTTTATACTTACCTTTTAAACGAGGTTGATAGGTTGTTGTTGCCATTATTTAACTGCCTCCTTAGTTTTTGAAGAGATACGCTCTAATTTTTGAGTTTTCTCATTTAATTTACGACCTAAACGAACTGTTTTTCCTCCCTCTACAAACATTAAGTTTGAGATATGGATAGAGCCTTCTTTTTTAACGATACCACCGTTAGTATTCTTAGCGCTAGGCTTTTCGCTTTTGCTAATCATATTAACGCCTTCAACGATAGCGCGCTCTTTCTTAACATCGATAGAAACGATCTTACCCTGTGTACCTCTAGATTCTCCAGAAATAACTTTTACAGTATCGCCCTTTTTTAATTTAATTTTTGACATGACTTAAAATTCTTTTAATTAAAGCACCTCTGGTGCTAATGAAATAATTTTCATAAATTGTTTATCACGAAGTTCACGAGCAACTGGCCCGAAAATACGTGTACCACGAATCTCATCAGTAGTATTTAATAAAACTACTGCGTTATCGTCAAAACGAATATAAGAACCATCCGGACGACTAATCTCTTTTCTTGTTCTCACAATTACAGCTTTACTAACTGTACCTTTTTTTACGTTACCACTTGGTAAAGCATGTTTTACAGTTACCACAACTTTATCGCCAATTGAAGCGTAACGTTTTTTGGTTCCTCCTAGTACACGAATAACTAATACCTCTTTGGCACCACTGTTATCCGCTACTGTTAATCTCGATTCGGTTTGTATCATTTTAAAATTTCTTTATTACGATTAACGCTTATTATTTTACTTTTTCAATTACTTCAACTAAACGCCAGTTTTTAGTTTTACTTAACGGGCGAGTTTCTGCAATTTTAACGGTATCCCCGATACTGCACTCGTTCTTCTCATCATGAGCAACGAAGGTACTAGTTTTCTTAAGGAACTTTCCGTATTTAGGGTGTTTTACTTTACGCATAACAGAAACAACGATGCTTTTATCCATCTTGTTACTTTTTACGACACCAATTTTTTCTTTTCTTAAATTTCTTTCTTCCATGAAGCAATGTTATTTAGATGCTTTGTTACGTTGATTTAATACAGTTAACATACGTGCAACATTTCTGCGGTTAACGCGAATGGTTGCAGGGTTTTCTACAGGAGAAATAGCATGATTTAATGTCATTTTATTTAATCCCGCTTTTTCTTCTTTTATCTTCTCAATTAATTCTTGATTGGATAGAGCTGATATGTCCTTGTTTTTCATTTATTTATTTTTTGTTTTGTTTTCGGGATTTTACTCCGATTTTAAACATTTTTTAATTAAAGTAACGGTTCAACTAAAACTTGCTTAATGTTTTGTAATTCAATTATTTAGTAACTTCTGTTTCAACGTAATCTCTACGTACAATAAACTTAGTTACAATTGGTAATTTTTGAGCAGCTAAACGTAAAGCTTCTTTTGCAACAGCTAAAGGAACACCTTCTGCTTCGAACAAAATACGACCACGTTTAATTGGAGCCATCCAATACTCTGGAGCACCTTTACCTTTACCCATACGAACCTCTGCAGGTTTTGATGTAACCGGACGATCTGGAAACACACGAATCCATACCTGACCTTCACGTTTCATGAAACGAGTAATTGCAATACGAGCAGCTTCTAACTGGCGACCAGTCATACGGCACTCATCCATCGCTTTAATTCCAAAAGAACCGAAGGCTAATTCGTGACCACGCTTAGCGTCGCCCTTTATCTTCATCTTTTGAGATTTTCTATATTTTGATCTTTTTGGTTGTAACATGACCTAGTAATTTTATCTAATTGTAAAAATTATTTTTCTTCTCTTTTAGTTGATCTTTTTTTTCCGTTAAATTTCGGACGATCATTATTTGGCTTGTCACTTACACCCGGCTTTTTATCCTTAGATAAACCAGCATTTGGTGAAAGATCACGTTTTCCAAATATCTCTCCACGACATACCCAAACTTTTATTCCGATACGACCGTATGATGTATGTGCTTCAGCAACAGCATAATCGATATCCGCACGTAAAGTATGTAAAGGAGTTCTTCCTTCTTTATACCCTTCAGTACGAGCCATCTCAGCTCCACCTAAACGACCACTAACTTTAATTTTAATACCTTCAGCACCCATACGCATGGTTGAAGCCATCGACATTTTTGCTGCACGACGGAAAGAAATACGTCCTTCAATCTGACGAGCAATACTATCAGCTACTAAACGAGCATCTAATTCTGGACGTTTAATCTCAAAAATATTGATTTGAATTTCCTTAGTAGTTAATTTCTTTAATTCTTCTTTTAATTTATCAACTTCTTTTCCACCTTTTCCGATGATAATACCCGGACGAGCAGTGTTAATAGTTACAGTGATTAATTTTAAAGTTCTTTCGATAACAATTTTAGAAATGCTACCTTTTGCTAAACGCGCTTTTAAATAATTTCTGATCTTATCATCTTCAACTAATTTATCTGCGTAGTTTTTGCCACCAAACCAGTTTGAATCCCATCCTTTGATGATTCCTAATCTGAAGCCAATTGGATTTACTTTTTGTCCCATCTCTTATTTTGCGTTTTTGGTGTCTAAAATTAAAGTAACATGATTTGAACGTTTTCTGATACGGTATCCACGACCTTGAGGCGCAGTACGTAAACGTTTTGCCATTAAGGCGCTATCTACCATAACCTCCTTAACAAATAAAACACCTTCTTCTGCACGAGCACCAGTTTTTAATTCGTAATTAGCGATGGCTGATTTTAACAATTTCTCTAAACGGCCAGAAGCCTCACGAGTATTGAATTTTAATATATTTAAAGCTAAATATGCATCCTTACCTCTAACTAAATCCGCAACTTGGCGCATTTTACGAGGAGAAGTTGGGCAACTATTTAATTTCGCGAAGTAAGAAGTTTTGTTCTCTTCCTTACGCTTTTCGGCTACTAATCTTTTTCTTTTTCCCATGGTTTCTAATTATTTTTTATTATGACCAGCGTGACCTTTAAATACGCGAGTTGGTGAAAATTCTCCTAATTTATGTCCAACCATGTTCTCAGTTACATAAACCGGAATGAATTTAGCACCGTTATGTACAGCAAATGTATGCCCTACAAACTCTGGTGGAATTGTTGAACGACGTGCCCACGTCTTGATCGCAGATTTTTTTTCCGCTTTGATTCATCTTTTCAACCTTACCTTCAAGGTTGTAATCGATAAAAGGGCCTTTTTTTAATGATCTTGCCATTGTTTTGTTTTTAGTTTTGAAACTGAATTTAATCAGCCATTAAACGTTTATAATTATTTTTTTCTTCTTTCTATAATGTGCTTGTTAGAAGCTTTTGCTTTGTAACGAGTTTTAAACCCTTTAGAAGGCAAGCCTTTACGAGAACGAGGTTGACCGCCTGAAGCACGTCCTTCACCTCCACCCATAGGGTGATCTACCGGATTCATCGCTACTGGTCTAGTACGAGGACGAACACCTTTCCAACGAGAACGACCGGCTTTACCGTAAACTTCTTGATTATGATCAGGATTTGATACAGAACCAATAGTAGCTTTACAAGTAATTAAGATCATACGAACCTCACCTGAAGGCATACGTAAAATAGCATATTTACCATCACGAGCAGATAACTGAGCGTAAGAACCTGCACTACGAGCTAATACTGCTCCTTGTCCCGGACGTAACTCAATATTATGAATGATTGTTCCTAATGGAATATCTGATAAGAATAATGTATTTCCAATTTCAGGAGATGCATCTTTTCCAGACATGATCTTTTGATCAACTTTAATTCCTTGCGGTGCAATGATATAACGTTTTTCTCCGTCTTTGTAGAAAATTAACGCA
>JALHPG010000161.1 GCA_022842625.1 Bacteroidia bacterium
ATGTAATTTATATTGGCATTTAACGAGTCAATAGCATATGCAGATTCAAAATTAGTTTGAGCTAAACCGAAGTTGTCTTCTAATAATAAATAAGAGCCTTCAAGGAAATATTCTTTATAGGATCCGCCAGATTTAACTTGAGATAGTAAGCTTAACGAACAAGTAAGTAAGGCTGGGATAATTAATTTTCTCATTATGATTATTATTTTTTAAACGAAAAGCAAAGATATAATTATATTTCAAAAATTGCTTGTTTGTAGGTTAAAAAGGTGGTTTAATCGAGCGGAAAGGACATTTCTAAATCCTTTTTTATGAATTAGCCCACTTAAATTTTTATATTTGCGCCGCACAAAATTACAAATGACTTTTACAGAGGAAATAAATAGACGCCGAACTTTTGCCATTATTGCTCATCCCGATGCAGGTAAAACAACTTTAACCGAAAAATTATTATTATTTGGAGGGGCAATTCAAACTGCCGGTGCTGTAAAATCTAATAAAATTAAAAAATCCACAACTTCCGATTTTATGGAAATTGAGAAACAACGTGGTATCTCGGTTTCTACCTCAGTAATGGCTTTTGACTATAAAAACTATAAAGTAAATATTTTAGATACACCCGGACACGAAGATTTTGCCGAGGATACTTATCGCACACTAAGCGCAGTGGATAGTGTTATCATGGTAATTGATTGTGTAAAGGGAGTTGAGCCTCAGACAAGGAAATTGCTTGAGGTATGCCGAATGCGAAATACCCCGGTTATCGTTTTTATCAATAAAATGGATCGTGAAGGACAAAACCCATTTGATCTTTTAGATGAAATAGAAAAAGAATTAAAAATTAAAGTGCGCCCATTAACCTGGCCAATTGGTATTGGTAAATCGTTTAAAGGCGTATATAACCTAACCGAAAAATCGTTAAACCTTTTTACAGGCGATAGTAAAACTACTGTTGAAGAGCGATTAAAAATAAGTGATATTAACGATCCTCAAATAGATAAACGTGTTGGAGCAGATTTTGCTGAACAATTAAGGGCAGATGTTGATCTGATCGATGGCGTTTATGATGTATTGGACACAAAAAAATATTTAGAAGGCCAAATTAGTCCCGTGTTTTTTGGTAGCGCCGTAAACAATTTTGGTATACATGAATTATTAGATTGTTTTGTTGAAATAGCTCCGGGGCCAAAAGAGCGCGACACCGACAATGGTATCGTGAAACCGGATGATAAAAAATTTAGTGGTTTTGTTTTTAAAATTCATGCCAATCTAGATCCTAAACATCGTGATAGAATTGCCTTTTTACGTATCTGTTCAGGTACTTTCGAAAGGAATAAATATTACCATCATGTGCGCGATAAAAAAGAATTGCGTTTTAGTAATCCTACAGCTTTTATGGCCCAGCAAAAATCGGTTATCGATGAAGCTTTTCCGGGAGATGTAATTGGTTTGTATGATGCCGGTAACTTTAAAATTGGCGACACCTTAACAGAGGGAGCTAATTTTCAGTTTAAAGGAATACCAAGTTTTTCACCGGAATTGTTTAGGTATGTTACCAATACAGATCCAATGAAAACCAAACAATTGCAGAAAGGCTTGGAGCAATTAACAGATGAGGGTGTTGCGCAGTTATTTACTAGAAAGGTTGACGGCAGAAAAATTATTGGTACCGTTGGAGCGCTACAGTTTGAAGTTATTCAACACCGATTAAAAGCAGAATATAATGCAAGTGCAACATTCGATCAGATAAATTTATATAAAGCGCTTTGGATAAGTGCCGATGATAAGAAGAAGCTGGATGCTTTTATGCAAGACAGAAATGCACACATTGCTTTGGATAAAGAGGGCAGACCGGTGTTTTTAGCCGAGAGTGCCTGGTTACTTCAAATGGCGCAAGAAAAATTTCCGGATATTAAGTTTCACTTAAAGAGCGAGTTTTAAGAAAGGGATTTATGATTAAGGATAAATGATTTAAGACTAATTTGTCATTGATCATGTATCATTCTTCTTTTATCCTTTTAGCAATGATTTATACAATAGATCCATTTCCCTGCACAACCTGGTGTAACTAAATTCTTCAATAACTTCTTTACTAGCAGCGTTGGCGTTTTTTGAGATCTCAGCAAAATTTAAAACGGCATTCAATAAATTATTTTTATAGGTTTCAGGATCATTTGCTTCTGAAAGTAAGCCACACTTAGGATTTAAAATATCCTTTATTCCCCCAACATTGGTGGTAACAATAAATTTTCCTGCCGCCTGAGCTTCGATCAGGCTAACGGGTGTTCCTTCGTTTTTGGAGGTTAAACAAACCAGATCCAATCCCGCTAAAGCAACATCCACTTCTTTTATCCAGCTTGTAAATGTGAAAAGGGCATCTTTATTAGGTTCTGTCGAGTAGGTAAGTCCTTTGTTTTTTATAAATGCGATCAATTCGTTTTTGGTTTCACCATCACCAACAATAAAGGCTTTAATTTTTACGGTGGTGTTTTTTGTAACAAATTCAATTGCGTCAATAAATAAATAATGATTTTTTATAGGAGCTAATCGACCAATAATGCCAATTGCGATCTCGTTTTCGGCAACAAAATACTTAGTTCTAAAAGCGGTTCTTTTCTCTTGTTTACCTTCTACAAAACGATCAAGATCAAAACCTAATTTTATAACCTGTGTTTTTTTCGCATCACACACTTTGTATTCTTGCGTTAATTCTTGTTTTTGAATATTACTGATGGCGACAATGGCGGTACTTCTTTTTGATAGAAAGCGTTCTATTGTTTTAAAAATGTTTGTTTTAAATTCCGAAAAATAACCCTTAAAAACATGGCCATGAAAGGTATGCACTATTACGGGCACGTTACAACGCCACGCTGCTATGCGCCCAATTGCTCCGGCTTTACTGGCGTGTGTATGAACAATGTCAGGTTTAAATTCTTTAATTATTTTTTTAATTTTTTTGTATGCAAAATAATCAGATAATGGATTGATACTGCGTTTAAGTTCGGTAATAATTATTGGATTTAAACCTAAAGACTGGGGTATGTATAAAGAGCTTTCTTCACCTTCTTCTTCCGGACCTCCAATTAAAAGAGTTTCATATTCGCTTGGTAAATATTTACTTAAATAAGAAACGTTGTAGGTTATGCCTCCTAAATTAAAACGGTTTATGATACGTAGTATTTTAGGCATTTTTAAGGGGATAAAACATTTTTACGTTTTTTTGATTTAGCCAAATAAGCTATTAAAAATAGATATTTTTGTTTGTAAATATACTTGTTGAAATGTATAAATTATAATTATATTAGTTCTTTATTTTGAAACGATCCATATATAACTATTTACTATTTTTTCTTCTTTTTACTGGTACTCTCGTATCTCAACAATTACGATTTAAATATATTACCAACGAAGAGGGATTAAGCACAAATTATGTAACCTCTATCATGCAAGATGAAAAAGGGTTTATGTGGTTTGGTACCCAGGACGGTTTAAATAAATTTGACGGAAATAATTTTACTGTATTTAAAAACGATCCAACAACTCAAAATTCTCTTTCAAGTTCAGAAATTACTTGCTTAAAACAGATTAGAAACGATCTTATTTTAGTGGGTACTCGAGATGGTCTTAATCTTTTTAACCCTATAACCTTAAAGTTTTTAAGATTAAATACTGCAAAAGGTACCAAGGTAAAAATTAACGCAATTGCTGTTTTAAACAATGATAATGTTTTAATTGGTAGTGATGAGGGATTGTTTTCACTTAATATTTCTTCGCAATCGTTTAAGTTTTATAACTTTCCAATAGAGGGAACCATAGTTGTAAATTGTATTAAAGAGGTAAATAATAAGTTTTTCCTTGGTACAAAAGAAAAGGGGTTATGGTTGCTTAATGGAAAAAAGCTGGAACGAATTAATTTCCTTAATTCAGATTATTTAAATATAAAACCTATAGGTTTGGAGTCTGTAACCTCGCTCCAAGAATATGCCGGTAAATTATACATAGGAACAAACGGTTATGGTATTTTTAAGATCAATATTTCTGACTTTGATATAGAAGATAAAATCTTATTTAATAAGGAGGATTTAAACGACATAAATGCAACAAACTATTTTGTTATTAAGGATAATAGGCTTTATGTAGCAACCAATCACGGCTTTGTTATTTATAATTTATTAAACAATAAAATTATTAATAACGAAAATAAAGAAAGTTCTAATACTTTTAGGATTAACGATAATTTTGTTAAATCATGTTTTCTTGACGATATTGGTAATATTTGGTTAGGTACCACGCTTGGCGGGGTAAATGTTTCTTTTTCTAGGGCAATAAAATTTCCTGATTTTATTGATGATATTCAACATCAATTTAAAAATTTATATTCTTTTTTAGAAACAAAAAAGGGCGAGCGGATTATTGGAGGGGAAAATATTTTAGCTGCATTAGGCGAAAATAAAGACATTACCGATCATTCTTCAGTTCTTGCCGGAAATACAGCGCTTTGTATTTTTCAGGAAAGCGATCATATTTTTTGGATTGGAACCTGGGGAAAAGGTTTATTGAGGTATGATAAAAGTACTAAACAAAGCAAATGGTTTTTAAGTAAAGAATTTGGAGGGACCATTGTTTCATTAAAGTACGATGGTATTGATAATTTGTATGTTGGAACTGTTGGAGATGGCTTGTTTGCGATTAATTTAAAAACTTTTGAAACCGCTCATTTTGGAGTAAAAGAAGGACTTCAAACATTAAACATAAACACTATGTTTTCTGATTCAAAAGGTAATTTATGGATAGGGACTTATGATGGCGGCCTTGTTAAGCTAAAAACATTTCCAAAAGGTAATAAACTCAATATTGACCAAGTTTATAAGAATGAAGGAAAGCCAAATCAAATTGCTACAAATATTGTTTTTGGAATTAATGAAGATAAAAACGGGAATATTTGGGTAGCAACTTCTGCCGGGTTAAGCAAGTTACTTCAAAATAATTCTTTTTATAATTTTTACGAAAAGGATGGTTTGCCAAACACTTATTTATACTCTATTTTAAAAGATAGTTTAAATAATTTTTGGATGAGTTCAAATAACGGAATAATAAAGTTTAATCCTTTATTGAAGGAAAGTGAAGTAAGTTTTAAGAGTTACGGAATTAAGGATGGCTTATTAAATACAGAACATAATATGGGAGCCGCTTTTGTAGCGCCATCCGGTAATATGTACTTCGGCGGGTCAAAAG
>JALHPG010000162.1 GCA_022842625.1 Bacteroidia bacterium
AACCCAACCTAAACCACTTTTTGCCGCCCAAACCTTATCCATAACCGGAGCACTATCTACAAATGCTCTGCCCGAAATATTTCCTATTTCTTGTTTTAACGAAAATAAAAACTCGTTTAGTTTATCTTTAATAACCTCATGGTAATCTTTACCGTATGCATACTTACTTATTTTTGGAGCACCATTTACCTGAGTTTGTTCAGGATAATAATTGTATAATAACGAAACAACTGATCTTGCACCGTCAACTAATAATCTAGGATCTAAACGTTTGTCGAAGTAATTTTCCATATACTTCATCTCACCCTGTTTATTTTCCTTTAACCATTTTTCTAATCGTGGCGCTTCTTCAGTTAAAAATTCGGCTTTACTTATACCGCAAAAATCAAAACCAAGTCGTTTTGCTTCTTTTTTTATAAAAACCGAATGGCTATTTGTATTACTTTTCAACACGGTAAAGGTATCAAACTATTAAAAAACACCTAAAAAGCTCAAATCTAAATCGTTAAACATGCCTTTTTACATATTTAACAATTATTTAATCGACTAAATTTGTTTTTTGACCGATAAATTTCGGATATTTGCACCGAGATTAGAAAAACACGTGTAAAAAACTGAAATTCAGATGATTACATATAAACATCTGATTAACAATATAATAACTTTAAAATAACAAAACAATGAAAACATCAAACCCGTTTATCGATTCAATGGTTGAAACTCAAACACAGTATTTAAATACGTGGATGGACTCTGCAAAAAAAATGCAAGCAGCACTTAGTAACGGTAACATTGCTCATGAAGGGCAAACAATTTTTAAGGAATTGTTAGAGAAACAAATGTCAATTTTAAACGGCATGCAACAATCGTCTGCAAACATGTTTAATGCAGGAGATAAGAACCCTCAGGAATTTTTCAAAAATTGGTTTAACCAACAATCAGGTTACGCTAAACAAATGGCAGATTTTAATCAAAGCATCAATAACAGTTTCCAAAGTTATGGTAAACCTGCTCAAGATTATATGTCAAATTTTGGTCAAACAAATACTGCTTTTACAAATATTTATAATTCATGGATGAATACATTAAATTCATCATTCGATTCAATGTCGAATAACATGACAGGTGGTTTTAATAAAGATGTTTTTACAAACTTTATTCAAGGCAACCAAATGTATGCTAAAATGCAAGAGTTTTTTCAGCCAATGGCTGAGGCAATGAAAAAAGGTCAGTTTAACATGGATTCTTTTAAGAATTATTTTACTCCTGATAGTTATAGCAACTTAACTAAACAAATGTTTGGTAATTTTTATAATAACGCTTCTTTAAAAGATGTGTATGATAATGGTATGAAACAAGTGCAGGGGTTTTTTGTGAATAACAATAATATGGCAAAAGATTATTATGCGCAGGTTCAAAACATGTCAAAAGAATTCCCAAGTTTATTTGCCGGTGATGCTTCAAACATTAAAGAACTTTATAGTAAAGTAAATAATGTATTTGGTAAAACTTTTGAGCCATTATTAAAATTAGCTAGTCCTGGTAAAGAAAAAGAAAATGTTGAAGCTACAATCGCTTTAATGGATAAAATGACTGAATACAGTCTTAAGCAATCAGAATTACAAATGCAATTACAATCTACTACTCAAAAAAGTATAGAAAAAGTTGCACAACAATATGCTGAAAAATTTAATAACCCTGCAAATTTAACGCAAGTGCCTAATGCACAAGAAATGTATAATGAGTGGGTAAAAGTTAATGAGCAATTATTTACTGAATTATTTGCAACTGAAGAATTCAGCAAAGTAAAAGCAGAAGCTTTAAATTTAAGCATGGATGTTAAAAAACATTTCGAGCACCAGTTTGAGCATACTTTCGAAAATTACCCGATCGTTTTTAAATCGGATGTTGAAGAAATGCAAAAGACGGTTTATGAATTAAAAAAACAAGTTAAAGATCTTCAAACTAAATTAGCAATGCAAAATGCTGCAAGTGTTGAATTATTTGAAGATGATAAGAATTCTAAGAACAAGAAAAAATAGTACTTATAGCTAAGAACTCTAAAAGCCGTCCGTTTGTGTGTTTGCAGGGCGGCTTTTTTTGTTTATATTAGTCACACTAACGTTTAATTATGGAAACTAACATGATACAAGAAATGGCTGAACTAAGCCAAAAAGTTTTAAAAGGCTACGAAACTTTAAAAGAAATAAAAGAAATTGAAATTGCTACTACACCAAAAACGTCGGTATATAACGAAGATAAATTAACCTTATACCGTTACGATCGTGATACTGACCCAACATTCAAAACACCGGTACTTATAATTTATGCCTTGGTTAACACCTACAAAATGTTAGACATTCAGCCTGACCGCAGTTACATTAAAAATTTATTGGCCGCCGGTTTAGATGTTTATTTAATTGATTGGGGCTATCCAACCCAAGGAGATAGATTTTTAAGTATGGATGATTATGTGAATGGCTACATTAATAATTGTGTAGACTTTATTCGCAAAAAAAATCGCATCGAAAAAATTAATATTTTAAGTATTTGCCAAGGCGGTACATTAAGTGTTATTTATTCGTCTTTATTTCCAAATAAAGTAAAAAATCTGGTTACTCACGTTACGCCAATTGATTTTAGCACTAACGATGGTTTACTGTTCAGATGGAGCAGAGAAATGGATTTTGATAAATTAGTGGAAGGCAATCACGGCTTAATTCCCGGAGATTTTTTAAATCAAGGTTTTGATATGTTAAAGCCTATGATGAAAGTTCAGAAACAACAAACGCTTTCAAATAGTTTAGAAGATAAAGATAAATTGATGAACTTTTTGCGAATGGAAAAATGGATCAGCGAAAGCCCCGACCAAGCCGGAGAATGTTTTAGACAATTTATGAAAGAATTGTATCAGCAAAACAAATTGATAAAAGGAGAATTAGAAGTGGGAGGTAAAAAAGTGAATTTAAAAAATCTTACTTCGCCCTTATTGAATATTTATGCAACAGAAGACCATTTGGTACCACCGGCTGCAACTATTCCATTGAACGATCATGTTGGCAGTAAGGATAAAGAATTATATAGCTTTAAAGGCGGACATATTGGTGTTTTTGTAGGAAGTAAATCTCAGAAAGAATTGGCGCCTGCAGTTACCGCTTGGTTAAAAAAACGCGATAGTTAGTTCTAAATGACTTAAATAAAAAAGCCGTATTCAACTATGTGAATACGGCTTTTTTATTAATAACTTGCTTAGTAGGCGTAATCACTTAAATATTCAAAGTTAGGGGTTAGCTTACCATCTTTACAAATGGTAGCACGTTCTATCACACCGTCTTTGTCTTCAGCTATTAAAAATGGCAATACGCGTTCCGTTAGGTCTTTTCCAAAATCATCACTGGCATCTCTTGGGAGTTCGCATGGCAAATTATCTACTGCCATTACACAAATAGTATCTTTATTAAATGGCAGGTCTTCTTTGCCGGTAACAATATTGTAGCCATAAAACGGATGGTCAATGGTACTCGAGCGTAAAGTTGTAGGAACAGAACCATCAAGATCACAAGTAATATCTGCTATTACAGAAATATGAAAATCTGCTGCTTTCATATCCTCGTTATTGAACATTTTTGGAGAACGCGGATCCCAGAAGTGGGCAGAGATAAAAAGATCAGTTGCTTTTGTAAAGGCACCAAATTTAGAAACAAAATGTTCAGGATGTTTAAAGAAATCATTCAGGTCAAAATTATGATCATCAGCTCTTTCAACATAATCTCTTGGATTTAATTGGCAATAAACCGGTTCGCGAAACGAAGCCATTAAAAATTCTTCAGGGGTAACTTTTCTAATCCGTAATGCACTTAATGTTTCAATTACACCATTAGCAACACGACCACCGCCCGTTAAGGCAATTTTAATATTTGGTAATTTAACACGCTTCAATTCCTCTTCCATTTCGGCTCTATCACGACAAAGGTTGGCAGGTTTTAAACGAAAAAGATCGTATTTTAAGCCATACCCCAAAATCCCATTGTAAGCTCCTACAACCCCGGCATATCTTCCAAAGCCAATGATACGGTTATGATTTTTGTCCGTTAAGGTTTCATAATCTATCATTTGTATTTTCTTTTCAAGCATGGCTTTTATCAACTTCTGATTGTGCGCCTGCTTTTTTATCGTGTGCGAAAAGAAAAAATATTTTTTATTGGGTATGATCGATTCTTTGGGAACTTCTTTAACACCCATTAAAATATCACAATCACTAAGGTCTTCTTGTAATTTAATTCCAAACGAGGTGTATTCGTCATCGCTATAACATCTTATTTTACTAGGTTGCACTACCACTTCTACATTTGGGTATTTTCTATTTAATTCCGAACAAATTAATGGAGTAAGAGGCACACGCTTATCCGGCGGGCTTTTTTCTTCGCGCAAAACGCCTATCTTAATTTTCTGCATTCTATTTTGTATTTTTACAAAGATAACATTTATGCCATTTTTAAAGCAATTTTCGGGTATTATTTTTATTGTCTTTTTTGGTTGTTCGCAAGTTTTTTCGCAACAGGCAAAAGAGTCGGCCTTGCGTAAAAAATATTCTCCGGCACAATTAAAGCAAGATGCCGAATTGATGAAAAATATTGTATTGGCAATGCATCCTGTAATTGGAATTTATAATTCAAGAGATTTTTATGTTAATTTATTTGATAATTATATTGGCAGTTTAAAAGATAGTTTGAATGAAAAACAATTTCGGGTTAAAACAAAAATAATAATAGACCAGTTACACTGCGGGCATACCGAGGCTTTACTTTCTAGGGCTTATTATAAAGAAGCGGCAAAACAAACGTATAATTTTTCGCCATATTTTTTTATACCCATAAAGAACAAAGTGTATATGTTGGCCGCTTTAAATAAAAAGAAGGATACGTTAATAAAAAAAGGAGTAGAGATTATTTCTATCAATGGTGTTTCTACCGATTCGATCTTACGTTATTCAAAACGATTTATTAGCTCCGATGGTTTTAATCAAACCGGCAAAGAACATTATTTGCAATTAGGCTTTAATGCTTTTTACCCTTCCCTTTTTGGAAGACCAGATACCTTTACTGTTGACTATTTAGCAGGTAATGTGCTTAAACGCGTAAAGTACAGATCGATAAAATTAAAGACCATTCCGCCTCTGCCACTAG
>JALHPG010000163.1 GCA_022842625.1 Bacteroidia bacterium
TTCATACGCTCTTCAAACTGCCCACGGTATTTTGTACCGGCAACTAAAGAAGCAAGATCTAAAGTAACTACACGTTTGCCAAATAACACACGTGATACTTTACGCTGAACAATTCTTAAAGCTAAACCTTCGGCAATACTAGATTTACCCACACCCGGCTCACCAATTAAAATTGGATTATTCTTTTTACGACGTGATAATATTTGTGAAACACGTTCAATTTCTTTTTCTCTACCAACAACAGGATCTAACTTTCCATCTTCAGCCATTTTGGTTAAGTCTCTTCCAAAATTGTCTAGTACAGGAGTTTTAGATTTGCTTTCACCCGGTTTCTTTTGGCTACCGGTATTTCCGGCACCGCTAAAGCTTGGGTCTTCAGATTCATCTTCATCACCCGCAGCAGAATTTTCTATCTTGCTTGGATTATCAATAAAGCCTTCTAATTCTGCACGAACAGCATCATAATCAACACCAGATTTAATAAGTGTTTTGGTTACGATATTATCGTTATCTTTTAATATACATAATAATAAATGCTCTGTGCCAATTTGTATCGATTTAAAGGTCTTAGCCTCCAAATATGTCAGTTTTAATGTCTTTTCGGCTTGTTTAACCAATGGGATGTTTGCCAGGTTATTGGATTTTCTTAGACCGGGAGTTAGGTTTTGTTCAATGTTTCTGCGAAGTTCAGTCACTTCAATACCTAAATTTTTTAATAAGCGCATTCCTACGCCATCACCTTCTCTAATCATACCAAGCATTAAATGCTCTAGTCCAATATAATCGTGCCCTAATCTTAATGCCTCTTCACGGCTGTAAGTAATAACATCTTTTACTCTGGGCGAAAATTTTGCTTCCATAAATTGTTCCTTTTATTAGGTTAAATTACATATATAATGCCAAAGTCAAAAATAGATTAAAATAATTGGTTTGATAAATTTTACAAGTGGTTTTTTTAACAATTTTTTTGTTGATAAGTTTTGACTGTGTTTGTTGATTTTTCGGTACTTTCATGGGTTCAAAGTTCAATTTTAGTGCCAAAAATATTTAGCAATATTCCGGTTAAAAAGAACTGACAAAAGCGCATTATTAGAGATAAGAAAATTAAAAATTAAATAGAAAAAGAATATGGCAGACGGAGGAAAAATTATTCCGATTAATATTGAAGATGAAATGAAAACAGCTTACATCGATTATTCGATGTCGGTTATTGTATCGCGTGCATTACCTGATGTGCGTGATGGTTTAAAGCCCGTTCACAGAAGGGTTTTATACGGAATGTTAGATCTTGGTGTTTTACACAATCGTCCTTATAAAAAATCTGCCCGTATTGTTGGGGAGGTTTTAGGAAAGTATCACCCGCATGGTGATTCATCTGTTTACGATACAATGGTGCGTATGGCTCAAGATTGGAGCTTACGTTATATGTTGGTTGACGGACAAGGAAACTTTGGATCTGTGGATGGTGATCCACCGGCTGCGATGCGTTATACAGAGGTACGTTTCCGCAAGATCGCTGAAGAGATGATCGCGGATATTGAAAAGGATACGGTTGATTTTCGTCCCAATTTTGACGACTCATTAACTGAGCCTACTGTAATGCCTTCTCGTATTCCTAACTTGTTAATGAACGGTGCTTCGGGAATTGCAGTTGGTATGGCCACAAACATGGCGCCACACAATTTAACGGAATGTATCAATGCTATTTTAGCGTATATTGATAATAGAGAAATTGATATTGACGGTTTAATGAAACACATTAAAGCGCCAGATTTTCCTACCGGCGGAACCATTTATGGTTACGAAGGTGTAAAGGAAGCTTTCCATACTGGTCGTGGCCGCGTTGTTATGCGTGCTAAGGCAAATGTTGAGCCAAACGGAAACAGAGAAAGAATTATTGTTACAGAAATTCCTTATCAGATCAATAAAGCTGAAATGATCAAACGTCAGTGGGAATTATGTAACGAAAAGAAAATTGAAGGTATTACCGAAATTCGTGACGAAAGTAACCGTGAAGGTATGCGTATCGTTTACGAATTACGTGCCGATGCCATTTCAAATGTTGTTTTAAATAATTTATATAAGTATTCTGCTTTACAAACTTCATTCTCAATTAATAATGTAGTTTTAGTAAAAGGTCGTCCGCAAATGTTGAATCTAAAAGATATGATCCAATATTTTGTAGAGCACAGACATGAAGTGGTTGTTCGCAGAACTAAATACGAATTAGCACAAGCAGAAAAACGTGCTCATATTTTACAAGGTTTATTAATTGCTATTGATCATTTAGATGAAGTAATTAAAATTATTCGTGAAAGTGATAGTCCGGATGTAGCAAGAGATATTTTAATTGAGAAGTTTGCTTTATCTGAAATTCAAGCTCGTGCGATCTTAGATATGCGTTTAAGAACTTTAACTGGTCTTGAGCGCGATAAAATTAAAGCTGAATACGAAGAGTTAATGAAAACAATTGCGCATTTAAATGAGATCTTAAATAATGAAACATTACGTTTTTCAATTATTAAGGCAGAATTAAATGAGGTAAAAGAAAAGTATGGTGATGAGCGTCGTACGGATATCGTTTATGCGGGAGATGATCTAAAGATTGAAGATATGATCGCAGATGAAGATGTTGTTATAACAATTTCTCATATGGGTTATATGAAACGTACTAATTTAGATGAGTACCGTTCGCAAGGTAGAGGAGGTAAAGGAAGTAAAGGTTCGAATACTCGCGATGAAGATTTTATTGAGCACATGTTCATAGCAAGTACACATAATTATTTATTATTGTTTACCGAAAAAGGACAGTGTTTCTGGTTGCGTGCATACGAAGTTCCTGAAGGAAATAAAACAAGCAAAGGACGTGCTATTCAAAATTTAATTAGCATTGCTCCTGATGATAAAGTAAAAGCATTTATTAATGTTACCAGCTTAAGTGATGAAGATTATATCAATAATAACTTCATTGTATTAGCCACTAAAAATGGTATCATTAAGAAAACAACTTTAGAAGCCTATACTCGTCCGCGTGCTAATGGTATTAATGCTGTTACTATTCGTGAAGGAGATATTTTATTAGAAGCTGCTTTAACTAATGGTAAGAACGAAATCATGTTAGCTACCAAATTAGGTAAGGTTTGCCGTTTTAACGAAGAGAAAGTTCGTCCGATGGGAAGAAATGCCAGTGGTGTTATTGGAATTGATCTGAACGATGAAGAAGGCGGAAATAACGAAGTTATAGGTATGATCTGTATCGATGATATGAATGCTAACGTATTGGTTGTATCTGAAAAAGGATATGGTAAGCGTTCGGATATTGAAGAATATCGTGTAACTAACCGTGGCGGTAAAGGAGTTAAGACCATTAATATTACCGAAAAAACAGGAAATTTAGTGGGTATTAAATCTGTTACCGATGCAAATGATCTGATGATAATTACCAGAAATGGTATTACCATTCGTTTAAATGTGAGCACATTGCGTGTTATGGGTAGAGCAACACAAGGAGTTCGTTTAATTAATATTTCAGACTCTGATGAAATTGCTGCTGTAACAAAAGTAGATCATATTGAAGATGAAGTTGAAACTGAAGGTGCTGTTGAAGGCGGAGTTACTGAAACTCCAACCGGTGAAACAGATGCTGCAACAGGTGAAACAGAAACTCCAACAGAACCAAAAGAATAAAAAAATGTTAAATACCAATGTTTGGTATGTATATTGAAAAAACAAACGTCATATTAATAGACATAAATAACCATATGAAAAAAATAGCGATATTATCTTTAGCCTTGTTACCATTATTTGGTATCTCGCAAAAATCTAAAGTACAAACAGCATGGAGATCATTAAATGATTACGAGGCTACTGTAAAAGACGGCAAGCCGGATGTAGTTTATTTAAACAAAGCTAAAGAGGCAATTGATATTGCTTTAGCTAACGAAGAAACTAAAAATCAAGGTAAGACTCATGCTTATAAGGCACGTATTAGTTATGCTCAGTACCAGTATAATTTAATGCAGGAATTAAAGAAATTAGAAGCTACTACTCCTGATAAAAATGAAAGAGCCATGTTAGCTTATGGTAACGTGTCATTAACCGATTTTGAAGCAGCGAATGATGAGTTAAATAAAATACAGGAGTTAGATCCTAAATTTATGGAAACCATTAAAGAAGGTTTAACTAAAGGAACTTCTATGCTTGGCGAAGATGACGTAAAGTTTGCATTAGTAGCTCAACAAATGAAAATGGAATCGGGAAATATTGCTAGTGGAAAATACAAAGCAAAAAAGTACGACGAGGCGGCTGATTATTTTTACAAGACTGGTTTTATGAATACAATGTTGTATAAAGTAAAAGATACTTCAAATTTTTATAACGCCTGTGTTTCTGCTGCTAAAGCAAAAAACAACGCTAAAATTTTAGAGTACAATAAAAAAATGATCGATGGTAAAATAGCTTCACCTTACAATTACGAATCTATGTTTAGCGCGAATATTGCTAAAGGCGATTCTGCTGCTGCAATAGAGTCATTAAGAAAAGGCAGAGCAGCTTTTCCTAACGATATGGGTTTATTAACTCAGGAAACTAATCAGTTTTTAGCTAAAGGTAAACAACAAGAGGCTTTAAATAACTTAAAAGTAGCAAGCGAAAAAGATCCTACTAACGCTTTATTCTTTTTAGTATCAGGTAATATTTATGATAATTGGGCTAACCCAAAAGATAAAACTACCGGAAAAGATCTTGATAAACCTGCAAATTTTGAGGAGTTATTTAAAAATGCAGAGACTAATTATGCAAAAGCCATTGAGTTAAAACCAACAAATACCGAATTACTTTACAATTCACTTTTTAACCTAGGAGCTATGTATAATAACTATGGTGGTTATTTACAAAACAAAGCTTCCGGCTTAACCATTGCAGAGGCTGCTAAAAAAGGAAAAGAATTAGAGGCAAAAAGCCAGGAATATTACAAAAAAGCAATTCCTCATTTAGAGCAAGCCTTAACTGTAAAACCTGATGATAGAGCTACTATGGGTGCTTTACGTAAGTTATATTTACTTACCGGTAACGAAGCAAAAGGTAAAGAAATGAATGAGAAAATGAAGGCCGGTAAATAATCAAAAACTAATAAATTTTAAAGATCCCCTCCTATTAATTCAGAGGGGATTTTTTTTGTCATTTTG
>JALHPG010000164.1:0-4551 GCA_022842625.1 Bacteroidia bacterium
ATACTTTTAGGTTCTTGGGGTCTAGCTCAATTAATAGCTGAAAGCATTGGTATTATTAGTAGTAGTAATTAATTTAAAAATATGAAAAATATGACATATAAAATAGCTAGTTTTTGTTTGAGTTTGTTGTTTGTTTTGTCTCCTTTATTAATAAATGCTCAATTTGACGGTGCTGATGATTTTGTTAATTGTCCTAGTGGTAATTATAATGATTGTTTTGGTTCCGGCGGAGGTGGTGGTTCTGGCGGAGGTGGAGGTGCTAGTGGTGGTGGAGGTGGAGGGCAAGGTTGTAGTATGGGACAAAGTCCTACAATTAAAACCCTTTTTGATTATATTTCTTGTGTGATCAATGTTTCAGTTATTCCTCTTTTGTTTACTTTAGCTGTCGTGCTATTCATTTGGGGTGTTATTAAATTAATGTTTAATGCAGACAATGAAAACGAAAGATCTAAAGGTAAGCAGTTTATGATATGGGGTATTATTGGACTTACTGTGATGGTTTCTATTTGGGGATTGGTTAGTATGATAGGTAGTAGTTTTGGTTTGAATGTAAGATACATTCCCCAAGTTGCGCCTTAAATATTTGCTTTATTTTTAATTCGACTATGATATAATTATTACATCCTATGATATTTAGGGAATGGTCGATATTAAAATATTTTAAAAATTTTGAAATAATATATGAAGAAAAAATTAATTAGTTTAGGATTGATCGTTAGCTCTTTGTTTATGTTTATCAGTTTTTTTGGTCCTTTATTAGTGTCTGCTCAAGGTGCAACTACTACAGCAGCTACAGGTTGTTTCGCTATTGATGACCCGAATCCTCTTAACGTATTCTTGTGTAGAATTGCTACAGTTTTAAATAACGTAATACCTGTATTGATCACTCTTGCAGTTATCTACTTTATTTGGGGTGTTATCAACTACGCTATTGCTCGTGATGAAAGTGCAAAAACAAGTGGTAGAGACGCTATGATCTGGGGGCTTATTGCTCTTATGGTTATCGTGTCAGTTTGGGGACTTGTAAACTTTATTAAAAGTTTCATCGGTGTACCAGATGACAATACTATCAACGTTCCTTGTATCCCTTCACCAGGTGTAACTTGCCCACAATCATAATACTTAAATGTACTTACTTTTATTTTTATTACCAAATATAGCTTTCGCTTCTTTTGATTCATTTCTTTCTAAAGTTAATAGTTTAATAGTGAATCCACTTATTAAATTATTATTTGCTTTAGCTTTAGCTTACTTCCTTTATGGAGTAGTGAAATTTTTTACTAATGCCGACAATGAATCAGCGAGAACAGAAGGCAAAAGTCATATGCTCTATGGCCTTATTGGTATAGTTATTATGATGGGTGTTTGGGGTATTACTAATATACTTATTAATACTTTAGAAATTGATGGTATTAATCCTGAAAAGGGTCAAGTAAATTTAGAAAATTTTCCACAATAAAAATAATAAACAAAAAACTCTCCGCAAGGAGAGTTTTTGTTTATGTAATTTCAAAATTGGAAAATAAAAAAAGCAGTTTGTTTTAACAAACTGCTTTTATTGTTTTTCACTTTGGTTATTGTACCGCAGTGATTATGAATCTATTCCCGTGTTTTTGAGCAGGGCTTTGTATGTTGCCCCGACTGCATCCGACAAGGATTAGTTCATGTTGTGGGTTCGTCATTTGAACCCTAATTTTTTTTCCGCATTCAGGTGTTATCCTTGCTGCGACGTTTATTTGCCCCTTAAATGGGGTTCGAAGATAATAAATATCTCCATTTTCCAGATTATGAATTTGGAAATTTACAACCTCTTCCGTTTTTTGTTTTGATCTATAAGACCCAAAATTTCCGAATTTGTAAATTACAAATACGAGCAAAATAAAAAAGATCCACATTGGTAGTTCGAGGTACCTTACTTTCCATAAGAAAAAAGTTACACCCATACCTATTAATGTAGGAAGAAATAAATCAGAATTATAATATCTTCCCCAAAAAACAGGGAAAGCTTTAGGTACTATAAATCCAATTATTAAAGCAACTGCAATCATGGAAATAAGATTCCACATTGCGTTTTTGTCAACATTCACATTCATGTTGGTTTTTATGGCACCTCCGCCATAAAATGCTAGCATTAGGGTTGCGACGAGCACCCCTACAATAATCCATCCCATAATTTTTATTTTTTAATTTTGAAAAATTAAATATTTAGATTTGTGCCTGTTTTGGCACTTAAAACTAGTGTAGTTAGTTTTGTTTTTTCAATGGCATTTGCCATCTTGATTTTCCCTAATATTCTAGCTTTTTCTGGACCACTGATTCCCAGTCTTACTAACTGTGCATCAATAGCTTCTAGTTCAGCATCTTGTAGCATTTTGATTTCGTCAGCTTTAGCTTTAGCTTGAATTGTAATAGCTTGCGCATTACCTTCTGCTGTGGCTATTACTGCTTTAGCTTTCAGTCTAGCAACCGTTTCTTCGTTGGCTGCATCGACTATGTCTTTAGCGGCATTGTAGTCCGCTATGTAAAAACCAACAAGAGTTAAGCCCGTTTGTTTTTCGAGTTCTGTGTTAAACTTTCCTGTTGGCTCTAGCATGTCCTTAAACATCGGAGCTCCTTCTTCTTTTTCTTTGGAGATAAATTCTGTTAAATCTGGAATAGCTTTTACAATATCAGATACTTTCGAACCTAATATTGCACCAGAGGGTCGAGATGATGCTTTTATTCCAAAAACAAATTTTTCTGCATTTTCTGCAGTTTGGATTTCAAATATTGCATATCCCAACAAATCAATTCTTGATCTATCAGCAAGCTCTACTTCTTCAAACAAATAAGGAATTGGGATTGTTTTCCTTAATGTTGTGGTCAGTACTCCATTTTCATGCAAAACCCAGGTTTTGGGTTTTTCAGGGTCTCGGTCTGGATTGGTTTTATTTTTATCTATCATGAATTGATGAACTCGATAAATTTTCCTTAACCCCACCCAGTGCCATCCTATTCCAAATATACCTGACTCACGGTCAGGATCTATCGTCCTGTGGTATTGCTCGCCCTTTACGACGAACTTGATATTACCACTTTCAACAGTGGTAAAATTCCATAACCAGACAATTAGATTTAGAATAAATAAAATTATAATTAATGACGTTGCCATTTCTAAAAATTTTAATTGTTAATAAATAGTTTTTGAAAGAATAGGGGAGAGTGATTTTTTAGTATTACCATTCCGTCCAAAACTATTTATTAACATAAAATTTTCTTTGTCAAAGATCTTTTTCTTTATATATAATAGCACAAATAAGTAAAAAAGTCAACCTTTTGGATTGACTTTTTTACTTTAAAAACAAGGTATTATGCGTGTTTAAGAGGTTGATTAATATCTCTATCAGTTACCCAGAGTTTTCTGAAAAGTAATACTGATAAGAAGATTAGAACAAAGAGCATTAACCATCCTACGAAGCTTGTTGGCATAAACCCATTACCTCCGTTGACCGCACTTGCTGTAAATTTACCGTTTGAATCACCGCCTCCATTTGTTGTTGTCGCTAAACAATTTGTATTTTCTGCGACTGCTACTTTTTTAGGTTCTTCTTTTTTTACTACGGCATTATTGTTTGTTGTGGTTGTAGTTTTCTTAACTACTGCATTTGTTTTTGTGGTTTGAGGTTTGGTTGTGGTTGTTGTACCTTTTACTGCACCTGTACTTTTACCTTCTTTCACATTTACAATTTTTGGATTTGAGAATTTGCCACCTTCACTGTCTGGATTTACTACTGTGATCAAGTATTTACCTGGTGTTTTTGTATCTCCTTCATCAAGACGAATTCTTAATTCATTTGCACTTACGAATGTAGTAGGGCGGTCTTGACTATTCCAACGAGCAATTGATTCTGGTTTAAATCCTGTACCGTAAATTGTAATAGTTTTAGTGTTGTCATTAGTAAAAACTTCTTCAGGATTAGTTGAGTATATAGTAGGAGCTCCATTCTTGTCTAAAACATTAGGGTTAAAATTATTTCCATTGCCAGTATTGTTGCCTGTATTTGTATTGTTCGTTGATCCTGGACAAGGTCCATCACAGTACTTGTAAGCGCCTAATGTCTTGTATGCGTGGCTTGTAGTAGGAGATGTAAGTAATATTACACCCATTGCTAAAGCCATTACTCCAAATATTAAATTGTTTGTATTTATATTCTTCATACCTAAAGTATAGCATACTTATACATATTTGTCAAGCCCTATCGCTCACGTTTTAAGGGTAAGCTTTGCGTGAATAGAGATAAACAAAAAAACCTTTATTTAAAAGGTTTTTTTGTTTATCTCTATTGTGGGTAAGGAGGGACTCGAACCCTCAAGCCTTGCGGCACTGGTTCCTAAGACCAGCGCGTATACCAATTCCGCCACTTACCCTGATTTATATACTAACACGTCTGATTACTTTGTGGTCACAGGTATTTTTCTGCTGAAAAATCTCGCGACCCCGTCTCGGCACCGTCGTGCCTGCGACTCGCACAAAGCACAACATGCTTTGTGCGCCCACAAGGGATCGAACCT
>JALHPG010000164.1:4561-5165 GCA_022842625.1 Bacteroidia bacterium
TAAGAGGGATCTGCTCTACCAGCTGAGCTATGGGCGCATATAATACTTTTAATTTCAAATTACTTTATCTTACTAATGATCTAACGACTTACCAAAACAGCTATGGGCGCATACAATACTTATTTTTTAATTTTCTAACGTCACTATTTTATTATGTGCCCGGAGTGGGGGTCGAACCCACATCCCTTGCGAGACACGATTTTAAGTCGTGCGCGTATACCAGTTCCGCCATCCGGGCAATTGTTTTTAAACTACAAATCCTATTCTAACTATTTTTTTATAAAAATACAACCTTGAATTAGAAGGAATGAGGCCTGGGGCGGAATTGAACCGCCGTATAGAGATTTTGCAGATCTCTGCCTTACCACTTGGCGACCAGGCCTTATTATTTAATTATCAATATTTACCTATAATATTACTTTTCTCGAAGCAGTTCGTCAATTTTTTGGCGATTCTTTTCTCCTTTGTCTATTTCTATGTCGATAAAAGGAATAACTTTAGTTTGCATGTTTTTCTTTAAATAATCTCTAATTTCAGGTCTTTTTCTTTTTGCAAAATCCAAAGCAGCTTTTTCTTTTGTTTCAGGAAGTACAGTCATAAAAAC
>JALHPG010000165.1 GCA_022842625.1 Bacteroidia bacterium
GTAGGAACTACATTTAAGTTTAGTGTAAAAAAATAACAGCACCCAACAACGGCTATGCATCATTGCTTTTATTTAATTGTTTTTAAAGGATAAAAGCAACGCTGCATAGCCAAGCGTTGGGCGCAATGTGCAAAATGGCTATAAAACTAAAAAATGAAAAAGACATTGATTCAGTTATTAGGCGACCGGTTGGACATTCAAGATTTACAAACTGGACTCCGGACAAGTGACTGGAAAATAATAAAAGAGACAGATGGCTACTACCTGACTTCAGATTTTCTTAGTTCAATTGCAGACTCTAAGGACATAGAATCCAAAGCAAAACAGATTATTGACTTACTAAACGGTGCTTCGAGTATAGTACATCGAGACCATAAAAAAATTGAAACAGGTTCTATAATTAAAGTGGACGAAGAAGGGAAGCGCGCAATATTTATGTCAATAAATGAGGCAATAAAGGTTAGGGTGAGAATGAGTGCAGTCGTACTAAGAAAAGGAGTTGTTGAGGAGCCTTCATCGAATATTGAAAATTGGATTACCATTGCACAGAAACATGAATCAGTTCGGGACGTATTACATTTTTTCAACGACATAACATGGTGGAATCTTTATAAGGTATATGAAATCATTAGAGATGATGTTGGTGGACAAAATCGACTCTATAAATTAGTTCCAAAGACAGAATTAAGTTTGTTTACGCAAGCTGCTCAAAGTCGAGAATTACTTGGTGACCAAGCTCGGCACGCAAGCAAAAAAAAATATCCAGCACCAACGACACCAATGACAATTGATGAAGCATTTGCGGCAATCAAAAGACTATTTGAGATTTGGATAAAATTAAAAGAGTAGAGTATGCACACAGCGCCCAACAACGGCTATAAAGCATTACTTTTGATTAATTATTTTTTAAGGATAAAAGTAACGCTTCATAGCCAAGCGTTAGCAAACATATTTCAAAAGGGTGACCCCGATGACAAACTATAACTTCAAAACAAGAGAATTCGGCATTTCGAACAGAGGCATTCATTTGTTGCGAAGTGGATTTAATTATAAGACAATCAACTTCTCTGAAATAAAAAATATTCAGATTGAACAAGGAAAAGAACTTAATAACTGGTGGATAATTTTAATCATTGGCGCTACATTAATTGTTTTTGGTGTATCCTTATCAGTGGGGACAATTAGGGCGTTGATTGAGGGAAATGTTGCACCTCACCATGCAAGAATGATCCTTCTACTACTTATTCCTGTTGTCGGAGGATACTTTGTGTATAATTCGCTACAAACCGGATTAGTATTAAAAATATATTGTACTAATGGCAAAAAAGATACTTTTCCATTGGGAGAAATAGTAAAAGATAAAAAAATCAGGGAGTTTAAAATATTTCTGGCGGACAAGATTGGAACTAAAGATCACGGTAGTCCTTGAAATACGTTTGCTAACAACGGCTATAAAGCATTACTTTTGATTAATTATTTTTTTAAGGATAAAAGTAACGCATTATAGCCAGGCGTTGGGCGCAAGCCCCGGACACGACACGACCATGAATAAAGAGGACATAGTTATACCGACAATTTTTCTTGGAGCTGTTATTCTGACTTCGATGATACCAATTGTTCAGGTGATTCTGATGACTTTAAACGGGGGACTTACTCACATAATTAATTTCCCGTTTGACAACGATAAACTTGAGACATTAGAGACTACAGGAATTATCTTTAACACCGTCTTGACTGTTTTTGGACTATTTCTTTTTTACAAATCAAAAGAGACTTGTACTAGAATTTTGACTTCTTTACTAGTGTTATTCTTCGGACAGGGAATGATGCTATTTTCTATTGACCATTTTTTAAAAGAGGACGATTCATACTATATCTACTGGACAGTTTTAAGTGGAACTCCAATGCTTTTGACAGTTCTAGTTGGACTATTTAAATATTGGACTCTGAATCTTAACCAGGTGACAAAAAGTTAGTGCGAACAATTGGCCAGCGCCCAACAAAGGCTATAAAGCATTACTTTTGGTTAATGATTTTTTAATGGATAAAAGTAACGCATTATAGCCAAGCGTTATGCACAATGCCGCGGGACAGAGACGGGGCTTCGAAACTGGCACATTTGCTTCTTCACATTCTCACGCGACACCCAAGCAAGCAAAAGAGCCAAAAGATTGATTGTTAACTAAATAGTAATGATTGAAAAAATTGACGGAAAAAAATTCGAATTGTTTATAAAATGGTATCTTCGACTAAATGGGTATTTCACAGTAGACAATTTTATCATACATGCAGCGGACGATATTAAACGCATAAGTAACGGTACGGTTGGAAACTATACAGATATAGACGTACTGGGTATAAGAATGCCATATCATATAGAACAATCTGGGGACTTAAAAATAATGAACGATGAGCAACTCCTGTGTACCGAAAAAATAGATATTATCATTGGAGAATGTAAGACCGGTCAACAAAATTCTCTAAATAATGTATGGCAAAATGGAAACGTTAAGGCCATCGAATACTTGATTAAATTCTGTGGAGTGTACAAAGATGAAAATAAAATCAAGCAAGTCGCCTCTGCATTGGCCAAAAACCTTCAATATGAAGACGATTTAATTCGTTTCAGAGTAATACTATTTAGTCAAAAAGCCTCGAATGATAAACCATTATCAAATAAACCAAAAAACATACTATGTTCAGACGTTATAAATTTCTTGCTTAGAATTAGGGGAGAATGCTGGGTTACAAATGGGATTGGAATAAAATCAATTCATGACTCTTGGGACAGTTTAATTAAAAGCATCTTTCAAATAGCAAATGACAACAAAGCTTCTCTTAAGCAAAAAGAAAAATCCATTTATGAAATTTTGCAGTAGTAAATAGACTATCAAACCACAATAAAATGAAAAGATTCTTTGCACTTGCTTTAGTAGCTGCATCTTCAATTATTCTGACTCTTGTAATCCAATTCATTATTTCAGAACGTGACCATTGGACATACTCATATTCAAAAATTACTTGTGGCGATTGTAGTAAAGAGGGCATTGTAACTGACTACGAAACTCGATCTGCCATTTATTCATTAAGCGAAAATGAGATTAGAATATTTTGCGTTCTGAACTTACTAATATGCCTTCTAGCTATTACTTATGTTATACTTACAAAGTTTGGAAAGCCAAATAAGGAACCCCAATTTTTAGAAAATCTTGATAAGGAAAATGAAATAATACGTAAGCAGATCGAAAGGAGAGAACTGCTAGCTAAACTTGAAAATTTAGAGAATAAATAATGAAGTGTATTAACTGCAATCAGGAATTAGTAGCCGAACATTCATTCTGTCCAAATTGTGGATATGATTTACGTAATTCTAAATATTCAGATCAAAAGATCCCACCATCAAAAGAGAAAAAAACAAAAAAAACTATTCTAAATAGAATATCCAGCCCAAGCGGCTCAATTTGGATTTCCTTTCTTATCGGCACGATGATAATGGAAATGAAAAATGAATTACATAAATACTTCTATAGCGAAGAAGACAACCTTCCTGGTGTACTTGGTCAAATAGTTGGTGCTGGTTTAGGTTTTCTTATTATAGCTATTATACCTTCCCTAACTATTTCATTAATCATCTACGCAATAAAGAAGAAATTTCCAAGAAATGAATTTTCATTAATGGTATATGTTTTTACGCTTCTTGAATCATACCTGTTTCTTTCAACACTCAACTAACTAGTCTGATTTTTTGAATAATTTATGCCCATATTGCAAAAAAACAATTCATTTTGATTCTGCATTTTGTATCAATTGCGGCAGTGATTTAAGACAGCAAAAAAGCAAAAACGATACATTAAGTGCAGCCAAAATTAAGGAAGAGAATGACAATCAATATGTAATTTGTAGTAATTGTCAAAAGTATTCTCCTCTCAACTCAAATTTTTGCGTTCATTGTGGTGAAAAGATAAATATACTCAAGATAGAACCCGAACGACCTTCAAATAACAAGACAAACTTTGCAGATAATTTAACTAAAAGACTTTACCCCATCTTTAATGTAATCATTTTAGTAGCGGCTATCTTATCCATTGCTGGCTATATAAACCTATATGTCAAGAACAAATTAAGCATATCGGTTGAAAAAGATTCAAAAAATGAGGAAATCATTGGAAATCTATATAGAAATACAAAATACAAATTCAGAATAAAATTCCCCAAAAACTGGAAAATTGAAAACGGTGATGGTCCCAATGTATTAATAAAGGCATCTAATACAAATGGAAGTAGCATCAGCATTATAGTAAAAGACTTTGGTGTTTCTTTTGGAGAAATAGACGAAATGATAACCTTGGATGAATGGGCTGAATCTGTTTACGAAAAATTCCCCGATGCGAAAATTCAACTAAAAAAGGAGACTCAAATTGATAATAAAAAGGCATTTATTGTAAAATCATCTTTTGTTTACAAATCATTAGACAAGGAAGTGAATTTGACATCCTATAGTGTCGCGTTGACAAAAAAGAACTTCTTATTTACAATAACAGGATCATCTGATACTAAATCTTTTGAATCAGAAAGTCTGCTATTAGAAAAATCAATTTCTACTTTCGTTAGCGAGGATTAAAATTTGTTTTGTAAATCAGCATCAATGCCAAATTAGCTCTACTACCTATCTCAGCCAAAAATTTGGTATTCATGCTGATTAATTAGATAGAATAAGGCACTGTGCATAACAACAGCTATGCATCATTGCTTTTATTTAATTATTTTTAAAGGATAAAAGCAACGCTGCATAGCCAAACGTTGGCTTCAATGCCTCGGAAATCTAATCGTTCGGATATTTTCGAAAGTTAAAATGCGTTCTTCTGGTTTAAAGAAACAAAACTCTACAAACCTTACTGACGGAATTGCCTTTTAAC
>JALHPG010000166.1 GCA_022842625.1 Bacteroidia bacterium
TCTTCTTGCGCTTGTGTTGGAACATCTTCGTAGCAAATAGCTTCATTATCAAAAACAATTTTTTTACCTTTTTCAATTACATTCATTGTAATATAAAAATCATCCATAAAAAAGTTTTTGGGTACCGGAGAATAAAATTCTTTTCGAATGGCATAACAACCACCTTCCGCACCCATTACTATATCCCAGCGTTTGTATTCGGCATATTTAATTTTATTCTCAAAAACGATGTACGATTTTTCTTGTTGCGCTATGCCCATTTCAGAACCGGAAACTTTAATAATATTAGCGCAAACCTGAGCAAATTTTTCATCTTTTAAATGACGTACCAAATTAAAAATCGTTTCCTCGGTAAAAAGCACATTCGCATCGGTTAGAATAAAAATTTCCTCGCTGGCTGTCTGTGCCAAGGCATTAATAATATTTGCCTTACCCGTTCTGCCTCCAAATTTCACTAATTGTAAATTAGGATATTTATCACATAATTGGGTAATAATATCGTCTGTTTTGTCGGTAGAAGCATCTGAACCAACATAAACTTTAATTTTTGATAAAGGATAACTCGTTTTAAAAACCGATAAAATTTTTTCTCCGATTATTTTTTCTTCATTATAAGCCGCTATCAATAAGGCAACATTTGGTAGATCTTCCTCTTTATTATAAATTAAATTTTCACCTTTTGTTTTTGGCTTAAACAAGATCATCCAAAGAGGATAAAATAGATAGGTTTGCAATATTAATAGTGCAGAAACAAAAAAAAGTATAATTAATAAATTATGCATTTAATAATGTATTGTAAAAGTTTACTAATCTTGAAACCACATTTTTATTATCAAATTCTTTATAGGCAAAAGCAGTAGCATTTTCTTCCAACTTTTTTATTTTATCATTATTATTTAAAAGCTCAATAACTGCATTAGAAAAATCTCCTGCACTGTCGGCAATTATAAGATCATTTTTCGGATCACAAAAAATACCCTCCGCTCCTACTTTGGTACTAACAATAGCCTTACCATAAGCCATACCTTCTATTATCTTTATTCGCAACCCACTTCCTGAAAGCAAAGGAACCAGCATTATCTGGTATTGCTCATAAAACGATTTACTATCCTTAACATTTTCTATTATTAAAACATTAGGTAAATTTAACTGTAAAAAACTTTTCGGCATACCTCTGCCTGCAATAACAAATTTAGAATCAGGAACTGCTTTACTTACGGTATCCCAACAATTTTCAAGAAACCACTTTACCGCTTCTTGGTTAGGCATCCAATCCATCGATCCAAAATAAAATATGGTGTTAGGTTTAATTTGAATTGTTGATCTGGCTTGGTAATTGGCAACGTTAACACCGGTAATGCAAGTGAATTGTTTATTTTTAAATCCCAACTGTTCAAACACAACTTTATCATGATCGGTAATTGGAACAATTGCATCGATCTTCGCTAAAACTTCTAATTCAAACTTTTTTAAACGCTTATTTTGAATTGATAAATAAAAATTTTTTAAACTTTTTTTAGAACTATTTAAATGCCTTTCCCAAATTTTGTGTTCAATATTATGTGCCCTTAATACAATTTTAGCCTTACTGTATTTTTTTATGGTATCAATATAAACTGCCATAAAAACTCCTTCTAATTGAATAATATCAAAAGTGTTTTTGCTTAATATTTCAATTAACTGATCATTAAAATTGGTAAAATAAAATCTTGAAACAAAATAAGACTGAGAAGAAAATAAATTCAAAAAAGCCCCAATGGCACTAGTATCGGTATTTTGATACACAGAACGGTAATTGGAATTTTGTTTAAAATCAGAAGGCACTTCACTATCTGCTTTAAAATGCTTTTTTGTATTTATTGTTAGCAAATGTAATTTAACCCCGTTATCAATTAACCCCTGAGCCATATTATATATGGCAATACTACTTCCATCGTTCGCCGGAAAAGGAGCTTTATTACATATCTGAAGTATACTAAGCACTTTTTTTATTTTTAAATAATTTCGAGATCCAGATATAATAACCTGTAACGTCAAAAATAGCAGAATCTTTGGCTGCTTTGTATGTTAAAAAAACACTAATGGGTAAAAAAATCACTAATGGCGTCCACATGGCTTGCCAAACAGGAATTGTTCCATCATAGGCAACACTGGTGTATGCCTCAGTTAAAATAAAATATGCTAAAAAGAAAAAAACAGATACAACAACCGGCAAACCTAAGCCGCCTTTTTTAATAATTGCTCCTAAAGGTGCTCCTACAAAAAATAAAATTATACATGCAAAACTCACTACAATTTTTTTATGCCACTCAACATTTAATTGGTTAACTGTTTGTTTTTCACTCTTCATATTTACTTCTGCGGCATCTATATAACTAGCCCCGGACCGGGTAATGTTCATAGCATTTTCATAACATCTTGCATGATCGACCTGATTTAAAGTATCATAGAATTTTTTAATAGAAACCGTTTTATACTTGTTCGTTCCAAAAACATATGAAGAAGTTCTGCCATAAAAAAACTGCTCAGATTGTCGTTTTAATTCATTAATGCGTTTGGACAATAGCCTTGTAGTAGAGTCAGCTACAGAATCTATCTGCCAAATATTCATCATTTCCTCGTTTCCTTTAAATTGATTTTCATCAGTACGTTTCATTTTAAAATCAACCAATTCTATATTCACCTGCAATTGCTTAAAATTTAATTGTGACAAGGGCTTTTTTTGAGAGGGCACACCCGAAGCGTTCATTTCTTCTTTATAACGGTTTCCGTCTCTTAAAATTAAAACCAAGGCACTGGTATCTGCTGTGGTAGTAAGCTTACCGGTTTTAGCATACATTTGTATATTATTTCCCTGGCGATCGCTATGGTCATAAATATAAATATCTTTAAGTGTATCTTTATCGTTAGATTTTTTTCCAACTCGTAGTGTGTAATTATCAATTTTATTATAAAAGATACCGTCTTTAATATTAACGGTAGGCTTCTTTTGACGAATATCGTAAAGAAGTGATTGAAACTTTAAATGAACAACGGGTAAAACAAAATTGTTAAACATAAAGGTCATTCCTGCCAAAACGATAATAAAAACAAAAACCGGTTTAATGATCTTAAATAGCGATAACCCTGAAGATTTCATTGCGGCCAATTCATAATTCTCGGCTAAATTTCCAAAACTCATAATAGAACCTAAAAGAACTGCTAAGGGAATACATTGCGGAACAATGGCTATCCATGCATAGCCGAATAATTTAAGCAGGTCAAAGGTATTTAGCCCTTTACCTATAAATTCGTCCAAATAGGTAATAACGATTTCTACCAAAAAAAATAAAAACACGCTAACAAATAATGTTATAGTAAAAGGTGGTAAAAACGACTTTAACGTTAGTGTATGTAGTTTTTTTAGGAACACAATAATTGCTTAAAATTACATTAATTTAGTTATTTTTAAGGTGGTAAATTAATTAAACTTTGTTATTTTTGTTGGCTTATGATTAATGGAAAAAAGATAATTGCAGTATTGCCTGCTTATAATGCGGCACTGACATTAAAAAAGACTTACGACGAAATTCCTTTCGATATTGTTGATGATGTTGTATTGGTAGATGACCACAGTAAAGATAATACCTCGGAGGTTGCAAAAAGCATTGGTATTAAGCACGTGGTAAGACATGAACAAAACAAAGGTTACGGTGGAAATCAAAAAACCTGCTATGATAAGGCCATGAGTTTGGGAGCTGATATTGTAATTATGTTGCACCCGGATTATCAGTATACACCAAAGCTTATACATAGCTTAAGTTACTTAATTGCTAACGATCTTTATCCTGTAGCTTTTGGATCAAGAATTTTAGGAAAAGGTGCTTTAAAAGGTGGTATGCCTATGTACAAGTATATTTTTAATAGAATGTTAACCTTTACTCAAAATGTATTGATCAATCAAAAATTATCAGAATACCATACCGGTTACCGTGCTTTTTCAAAGGAAGTTATTCAAAAGATTAATTACCACGCTAACTCCGACGATTTTGTGTTTGACAACCAAATGATCTCGCAAATATTTTATGCCGGCTTTGATATTGCAGAAGTTACCTGCCCTACTAAATATTTTCCCGAAGCAAGTTCTATCAATTTTGCAAGAAGTTCAAAGTATGGCCTTGGTGTTTTAGGCGTTTCGTTTACCCACTTTTTTAATAAACTGGGCATCATGAAATCAGAAATTTATAAAACAAAAAATTAATATAAATGGCTGTTTATCGTTTTAGAGTTTATTTAGAGGAAAATGAAGATATTTATAGAGATATAGATATTCGCACGGTTCAAACATTTGAGCAATTTCACAACATTATTCAAGAAAGCTTCAAGTTTGACAATAAACATTCTGCCTCTTTTTTTGTAAGCGATGATTATTGGAGAAAAGGACAAGAAATAACTCTAAAAAAAGAAGATCTGCCCTTAGATGAATTTGAGATCCGCAAAAAAGTTGATCCAAAAAAATTAATGTCAGAGGTTAAAATTGCCAAATTTATTGAGCAGCCACACCAACGTTTTGTTTATATTTTTGACCAAAATGTGCAGTGGAGCTTTTTAATTGAAATGGTAAAAATTGCCGATGAGGCACCTAAAGTTAATTACCCTGTTTGTATACGAAGTGTTGGCACTGCGCCAAAACAATACAAACAAATAAATATGGCTAAAGAAGAACTTAGTCCTGATCTTGCCATGTTAGGCTTACTAAATGAGCCCGAAATTGAAGACGAAGAGATCTACAAAACAATTGACACAGGCGAAGAAGCTGTAGAAGAGTCTGATATTAATAGCCTAGAGGGAGAAGAAGGTGAAGAGGGCGATTCTGAAGATGAACATGAAGAGCAAGAAGATAGCGATGATTTCACATTTGAC
>JALHPG010000167.1 GCA_022842625.1 Bacteroidia bacterium
ATAAATCATTGCCATGGTCGCTTGTGGTGCCGTTTTTATTTTGGCATTTGTTTGCGGACCAATACGTGGGATTCCATTTTTTCATCAGTTAATAGATTGTGCCTTCGGTTTTATTGGATTTTTTCCGCTTTGGTTCGTTTATAAAAAAGTAGTTCAATTAGAAATTCAGAACAAGTAGCCATGAATTCAACTAAAAAAATAATTATCTGGGTTAGCTTTTTTGCAATAGCAATGGGCTTTATGGAAAGCGCTGTAGTGATCTATCTTAGGGAGCTATATTACAAAACCGGATTTACCTTTCCTCTTAAACAGATCTCACCGTTTGTTGCTAAGGTTGAATTTTTCAGAGAGATAGCAACCATTATAATGTTGGTGGGCTGCGGCATAATTGCCGGTAAAAATAAAATTCAACGGTTTGCTTATTTTGTTTTTGCATTCGCAATTTGGGATATTTTTTATTATGTGTTTTTATATGTTTGCTTGGGTTGGCCACAATCATTGAC
Organism: Bacteroidia bacterium; assembly: GCA_022842625.1. GTDB lineage: Bacteria > Bacteroidota > Bacteroidia > B-17B0 > Aurantibacillaceae > Aurantibacillus. Next base: position 504 of record JALHPG010000167.1, read on the forward strand.
TACTTGGGATATCCTATTTCTAATTCCTGTTCCATGGGTAGGTCCGGTTTGGGCGCCATGCCTATTATCGCTTTTGATGATAGTAGGGGCCTTGTTTATTATTTTTAAAACAGATAAGCCTGATCAATTTAAGATCCATCGATCGTCTTGGTGGTTATTAATATCCGGTGCCTTCATTTGCATTGTTTCTTTTATGTGGGATTACCTGATGTTCACATCTCGATCAGGTGAAATATGGTCGGTTAATTCTACAAAAAAATTGTTTGCCGAAATAGAAACATACGTTCCTACGGAATTTAATAGTCCGCTGTTTTTTATTGGTTTTTTCTTAATGCTTTATCCTGTAGTTCACTCAATTTATACATCAAATAAAAAATAAAAAAATGAAAAGAAACGATTGGTTACTGATTGCTGCGGCAATTATTTTCAGTACGCTGTTTTACCAGCAAGCAACCGGCTTAAATTATTTATTGTTTACAATTTTAGTTACTTCGGTAATAGCATTTTTTAATACTGAAAATCTAAAAAAATGGCAATGGTGGTATTATGCAGCACTAGCTAATATTTCCGGCTTTGCTGTATTTTACTGCAACAGTAATTTAAGTGTGTTGGCAAGTGTTGTATCAATTTTATTTTTATCTGTAAAAATTTTTAATTATAAAAATTCGATCTTCATCAATTTATCTTTTAGTTTTTTTTCGGTAATTTCTTCAATTGTTTTTGTGATAATTGATTATGTGAAATTTAAAAAACAAACGCCGCTTAATGAAGATAAAAAAAATCGTAAAGTGTATTTTGGAATTTTTGTTGCCATAATAATTGCCATTGTTTTTTTTGCGCTTTACCAGCAAGCAAATCCACTATTTAAAGAGTTTACAAAAAACATCAATCTTAGTTGGATCAGTATTGGCTGGTGCCTTTTTACAGTATGGGGCTTTTTGGTGATCTATGGCTTGGTGTATTATCGTCAGTTAGATCAATTAACCAATTTAGATATTAACGCTAATAAAACCATCACCAATATTATTGATGAAAGTGAAAAACAAATTACAAATAACACAGTCATTGCCTTGGCTCTATTTGGATTATTAAATATGATGTTGGTTTTTGTAAACGCATTAGATATAACCAATTTATTAGGTTCGCATGAGTTGCCAAAAGGAGTTCTTCTTTCAGATTTTGTCCATAACGCTGTTTGGAGTTTGGTATTCTCAATCGTTATTGCGGTTGGATTGATTATGTGGTTTTTTAAAGGCGATCTAAATTTTAATAAACAATCAAAAACTTTAAAATACTTAGTCTATTTCTGGATCCTTCAAAGTGCCATCATGGTTATTTCTGCCATGGTCCGCAATTCCTGGTATGTTGCCGAATACCAATTAAGTTATTTACGAATTGGTGTTTACGTCTTTCTTTCATTGAGTTTGGTAGGCTTGTTCTTTACTTTTTTAAAGATCGGTCAAACTAAAAGTGCTTGGTATTTAGTTCGACAAAATTTTGAAACATGGTTTTTAATTTTAGGCTTATGCTCTCTAATAAATTGGGATAAATTAATTTCCGATTATAATATTTCAAACGCTAAAAGCATGAAGGCATTGGATAAAACTTATTTAATTAGTTTGTCTAACGCAAATTTACCCGAGTTAACAGAGATCGTATTTGCCAATACTCCGGATTCCTTATTCAGGAAAAACACAAATACCTGGACTAATTATGATCTTTCGAAATTATCTTCAAAAATTTATGAGGCTGTTTGTGATCAAAAAAATGAAACCTGGCAGAGTTATAACTTACGAGATAAAGCCATTAATTCTAAAATGCAGAAACTGATCGATTCAAAAATTATTTCCGGACTTGCGCTTAATTACAAATACGATGTGCAATTAAAGAATCTAACCGATTTTCAATACATCAGGTTTTTAGATCTTGGAAATGTTCCAAATGATTTTGAACGGATTGCCTTCTTTACTAAGTTGGAAGAATTGGCAGTTGGCAATTTGTCCAGAGCTTCTATCAAAAATATTTTACATAATGCTGAACTAAAGCGCCTCCAGATCACTAATTATTTTAATGATGATAATGCGCTTGAGCACTTAAAACAGCTTAAGAAACTTGAGGTGATCTGCGTGCCAACTATTTCAAACGAAGGGTTATTAAAGTTAAACCATCATCCGTCTTTACAAGTGGTTGAAGTTAAAACCTTGTATCAGGATCAGATCGAATTTATTCACGAAAATAATTTATCATTTAAAGTAAAGGAGGTTTATTATGGCGATAGATAAGTTATTAAAATTATTTGCGTTTTGTTTGGCCTTATTACTAGTTAGAATAATTAAAACAGAACAATTTTCCTATGCATTTCTTACATGGAATTTGTTCCTTGCTTTTATTCCTTATTATTTAATAAAAAAGTTTAAGACGAAACACAGTAAACCCTTACAAGTTATAATTATTGGAACAACCATTTTATTTTTGCCAAATGCACCTTACTTACTAACTGATCTGTTCCATTTAAGGGAGCGAATTGCTGCTCCAATGTGGTTTGATCTAATTTTAATTTTAAGCTTTGCTTTTTTAGGAATGGTGTTTTTTGTTTCCTGCGTTAGTAATTTGCTTTTGATCATTAATAATATGTTCGGCTCCGGATTAATTACCAGTGGTTTTAAATTTTTTATAATGAGCTCTAGTGCCTATGGTATTTATTTGGGGCGTTATCTGAGGTTTAATAGTTGGGACCTTGTTTCTGATCCGTTTAACCTTGTGCGGCAAATGTTTTATTCGTTTTTTAGCCAAAACTGCTATAAAGAAACACTTTCGGTTACCATTACATTCACAATTTTTTTATATTTAGTTTTTGAAATACTAGCCTCATTAAAGAGCGCAGTAAATACCCAACAAAATGAATTATCTTAAAAACAGATTTAAAGCTTTTGATTTTGCATTTTCAGGTCTTCGCGCAGCATTTAAAAGCGAATTAAATTTGCAGTTACAACTTATTATTGCTGTTATAGTAGTTGCAGCCGGGTTTTATTTTTCAATTTCAAAACAAGAATGGATCGCCATTTTGTTTTGTATTGCGCTTGTTATTGCACTTGAATTGTTTAACTCTGCTACCGAAAAGTTGTGTGATCTTTATACAAAAGAGCATAACCAAAAAATTAAATACATAAAAGATGTTTGTGCAGGAGCGGTTTTATTTGCCGCTATGGTTGCTGTTATTATTGGTTGTTTGGTGTTTTGGCCTTATCTAGTTAAGTTAATCTAATCCTATATTTAAAGTTAACATCCCGTATTCAATAACTTTTTTAATTTACTAGATATGAATGACTAGGCTTCTATAAATTAGAGCTATCAGATCCATCCTAGTATATTCAATAAAAGACAGTAATCGGTTAAATTACATTTTAAGAACCTTGCTTACCGGTGCTTTAGGTCTTGAGGTTAAATCTTGTTATGATCTTGAAGAATTTAAGAATTCAACTTTACCGAAAATTAATTATTCGAACATTGATCTTGAAAATTGCTTGAGTGTAAAACCACATTCTATTTTATTTGATGTAGGTATAAAAGATTATCCGATTGAGGTTAATAACCATCAGCAATTTTTTAAGATCTTTTTTAAGACCTCAAACACACAGATCCCTTTCGATCTATTTGGCGCTTCATTTTGGTTATTATCTCGATATGAAGAGTATTTACCTTTTAAAACTGATAAACATAATCGCTTTAATTACAGATCAAGTTTAGCGTATCAATATGATTTTATTCAAAAGCCATTAATAAATTTATGGCTAAACGAACTGCAGGCGTGTTTAAAAGAAATTTATCCTTTATTAGAATTTAAAGTTAATACATATACGTTTACTTCAACCATTGATATTGATAATGCCTATAAGTTCAAACACAAAGGTTTTGTAAGGGCTCTGGCAGGTTATATTACTGACATTCTTTCTAAGGATATGCAACGGTTTAAAAATAGATTGAAAGTTATTTTAGGAAAGGAAAAAGATCCTTTTGATTGTTATGATTTTTTAATTGATACGCATACAAAACTAGAGGTAAAGGCTATTTATTTTTTTCTCCTTGGTGATTATGGACCAAACGATAAAAATCAATCGGCAACCAATATAGCTTTTCAGTCATTAATAAAAGGTTTAGCAGATTATTCTTTGGTAGGGATCCATCCTTCTTATGGATCTACTAATAAAATGAAGCAATTAAAAATTGAAATAAGTCGTTTAGCTAATATCATTCATAAACCCATTACGTATAGTCGCCAACATTTTTCAATGTTAAGATTTCCTCAAACTTACCTTGA
>JALHPG010000168.1 GCA_022842625.1 Bacteroidia bacterium
TTGCAAACTCTTTTAATGTATTTATATCATCAAAATCTAATTCAAAAAATTCACTTTTTATATTTTGTTCCAAATAATTCATTGTCGACGCACCACTCAAAATACTATATGGCTGCATCGTATCCATACAAAATCGCAAAGCAATTGCATCAATACCCGTTTGATATTTTTGCGCCATTTTTTTCAGAACCTCATATAAATTTTCATATTCTGTAAATTTATCATTTGGAAAAAGTCGCCCATTTGCCATTGCTTCTTTGATCACTACTCTCTTATTTTCTTTTTCTAATTGGTTCATTACTTCAAAAACACTTTGATCCAAAATATTATAGGTAACTTGAAATACGTCGAAAAGTGATTGGTTTTCTACCTGTACAGAAAGTGCTTTTTTTATTACCTCAACTTGATTTGCGCCTGTTGTTGTAATTCCAATTTTCAAATTATATTTAGATTTCAATTCGTGCAAACGATTCAAAATAGCTTGATTTTCTAAAACTCCTGTCTCAAATGTTGCTGAATGAATTTGGTAAGTGGTCAAAAAAGGGAACAATTTCTGAGAATACTCCCATTGTTCATTTAGCTTTTCCAGGCTGTGTTCCTTCTCTTCGTGTTTGATTGCATTTGGGTTAAAATTTGCCATATAAGTATAACCCCATTTAGTAGCGATTTCGATCTCTTTATCATTTTTTCTCTGAAGAAAATCTAATAAAAGTTCCTCTGCCATTCCATAACCAGGCGCAGTATCAAAATATTTTATACCATTTTGATAGGCTTTTTCAAGTATTTCTCTGCCGGTTGCTTTAAAATCTTCCAGAGAAACAACTTCCTTTTTTTCTTGACTAATATTAATATAAAGAGGTCTTCCTATTGCAGCGGTTCCTAATCCTAAATATTTCATTTGCTTTCCTGTTGCAGATTTACAGCGCTATTTTTACGTTTTCCAAAAAATCAATTACTTTAGATTCTTCCATTTCACATGGTTTCAACAAATCTTTATTTTCTGTGATGTAATAATTCAGACTAATAAAATCATTTCCTTTAAGGTCTTTTGCATAAATTTTGAATGACTTTCCATTATTAAAAATCTGCTTGGTAATTCTGTATTTATTCCGATTAAAAATCCCCTCAGAATATCCTTCCGGAATTTTTTTGATACTAGCATATACCATAGCAGATTTTTTAAACATTGGTTTTTCTACGACGGATAAAAAGTATAATTAACGCAAGAACTATTGCTCCCACCCCAATAATAATCCATTGATTTATTTTCTTTTCTTTGGCAGCCGGAAGCGCCTTTTTTTCTTCTACTTTCGCTTCCGAAGTTTTTCTCAACGGAATAATGTATGGAAAAACAGTCGAATTTTTACCACTATTATATACTTTGTCATCAGTAGCTTTTCCTATCAAAATTGCCAAGGCCGTATTCATACCGTCATCTGTTAATTTTCGGCCATTTATTTTTTGGTATCCATAATTTGCTTCTGAACCAATTTTGTATTGAATAATATCTGGTAAAATTACTTTGGTAATGCTATCAGCATACTTTCCCGGGTTATTTTGAAAACCTGCTAATTTTGCATATTTAAAAATTACATCGCTAACTACTTTGCTTTTTTTCAAATCATTAGATGGATCCAAAGTATTAAATGTCTTAATATCTTTCATTTCCTCTAAATAAAGGTGAGGTAATAAAACATGCGCAATTCTGTTTACTCCATGCCAGTGACCACCCTCCATAAACGCACTTGATGCATAATAAAAAACTTCTTTAGGCAGCATTTCATTCGGGATTTCCATTACGATTCCTGTTGTAGATCGATTCAGAAATAAATCTTCTCCTCCATCAAATGCAGTTGAATCAAATTTTCCTGTAGCAGCTGCAGTTTTTAATTTTTGCAATCCTGCGCCATTTCCAAAAAAGGGATCTTTAATTTCGCCTGCCCAAACTTTAAAACCATTTGAAAGCACTGCAGCACTATTAAGTTTAAAAGACCCAATCTCTTTTCCTTTTTTACCAATCGAATAACTTGCATCATCAAGAATGCTAAGCATTATATTATTTCCTTCTCTTGAAAAATTATATGTTTTCCCAGACTTTAGTTTTTTATCTCCAGCTATATGAAAAGAATAAATTCCGTTTTTGCCAAAATTATTTGTAGAATCAATCGATGTACTTGGATTAAACGAAAGAATAAAGACCGTTTTTGTACTTTTCTCTGTAGCAAAAGCAAATAAATCGGTTAAATCAAATTGTGGATACTTTTTCGCCATATCACTTTCAAAATGATGCCCGGCTGTAAGTATAACTAATAAAATACAAAATACAGCAGAACGAAAAATGCTACTAATTTTTAAATTTTTCATCAAATTATTTTTATTTATTGAATTATTTTACTTCCTTTTTCGCTTCTATTTGCAACGGTTTCTATAAAAGATCAAATAGCAACTGCCTTTATATTGTGTTCCTGAATATATTCGAAAGTATTTTCGAGCATTCTTTTGCCAATTCCCTGACCTCTTAATTCTCCTGGAACTTCAGAATGTGTCAAATACATTTTTCCGTCTCTTAATACGTAGTCAGCCAGCATTTACAATACTTCCGCTACCCGATGTCTCCATTTTTTATTTTTTTAAAAGATTATTTAAATTTTGAGTTAGTATGTTTTTGGGCTGCAAGCCATTTTGTTTGCTTACCATTTCTCCATTTTTAAAATAGAGAAGAGCAGGAATGCTTCGCACTTCAAATTGCTGTGAGAGTTCAGGGTTTTTATCTACATTAATCTTTGAGATAACAGCTTTGCCTTCAAATTCACTATCCAATGCTTCTAATATTGGATGCAACGCCTGGCAAGGACCGCACCAGTCGGCATAAAAATCCACTAATACTACTTCATTGTTTTTTATGGTGTCCTGGAAATTAGATTCGGTTAATTGTTGTATCATTGTTTTGAAATTTTAAGGATGAATTAATTCAAGTTCAAGTTCTGGTGCAATTGGAAAATCAATTTCAAAACCAGTTAGATTATGTATGTAGTTGCTGATAACTTTATCGCCTACAACAATTACCACATCTATTAAATTTGCTTCGGTGTAACCTGCATTAAAGAAATTGTTTTTAACCCCCTGACTTACTTTCCCTTTACTTTCCACAACTGCTTTGGTAAATTTTGCAAGGGCATCAATCTTTGTATCGAATGACGCAGCGCCTTTACGAATTTCAATTACTTGTTCATCGGTAAAGCCATTCATTTTGCCCAACACAGTGTGTGCCGATTGGCAATATCGGCAACCATTGACCTGACTTGTAACCAGGTTGATTACTTCTCTTTCCTTTGCCTTTAAGGTTGATTTGCGATTTTGTAATGCTAAATAATCGCCTAGTGCAGTTTCGTTTTTTGCATAATAAGCATATAAGTTTGGCACAAAGCCCAAGCCTTTTTTTAAGTTATCAAAAATGGCTTGATTGTTTTCAGATACTTCTCCCCTGGTTGGAACTGTGAATTTTGACATTGTCTTTTTATTTTTTATTAATTTGACAATGCAAAGATGTGGCAATAACAAAGGCCGCTGTTAGGTAACAATGCCCGAAGAGTAGGTAATTTTTCCCATTTATTTCTTTTCTTTAAAATCAGTTGGCGAAACGCCTTCATAGTTCTTAAAAAAACGGCCAAAAGTCTATTAATCTATTTCGTTTTTTGTCCTTTCTGAAAACTTTTATTCTTCTTTATTTGAAGAATGATGTTCGAAAACAGTTCCAACTTTTACATCATAACTCAAGAATATATCTTCGGTTTTTCCGATTGTTTTCACACGTTTGTGTTCGATGTGTTCATCCCAAGCCAGAAAAGCTTCGTCGTTTTCAAATTCAACAACAACAACACCTTCGCCATCTTCAGCAAAAAATCGTTTATGGCCTAAATAACCTTTTAATTTACCAATATGTCCACTCATTTCGTCATAAAGCCCTTCAAATTCTTCTTTTCGAGCTGGATTTACAACACTTTTAAATACGCCTACAACCATTTTTATCCTTTTAAAGTTTCGTTTAATAATTTATTTTTAACCACATCATTTCATAGTCCGGTCAAAAATGCTGTATTGAATAGAAAGCAAAAAGTCCTTTCTAAACACAATCACAAGTTGGAAAATGAAGAATTGGAAAATTGCACGAGTTAGCAATAAAACATAATTCATTCGCTCTTTTATGCAACTTCAACGCTTTCTCAACGATCTCTTGTTTTCGAACTGTAACCCTTGGGTAAAGTCGAACTTCAGAAAAACGTCCGCTTCCGTCAGATTCCAATTCTAATGTTGCTTCTGCATTATCCAGATATTCCAGTACTTCAATTCCGTTTTGAGCGCACAAATAAAAGTAGGATAACATATGACAGGAAACGACACTGCTTAAAAGCATATCTTCTGGATTATGCAAATCCGGAGCACCTTTAAAAGCTGCGGCTGCCGAAACATTCAAAACCTCTTTCCCTTCTATATCAATCGTATGATTCCTGCTATATCTACGTGGGTTTAATGTTCCTTCTTCGCCATTTGAAGACCATTTTGCCTGTGCCTTAAATAAATGTTTAAATCCCATATTTTTTTAATTCCATGTTAAGTCCGAACGTTCTTTCCAGTAGTCGGCTGGATTTATTGCAAACTCTTTTAATGTATTTATATCATCAAAATCTAATTCAAAAAATTCACTTTTTATATTTTGTTCCAAATAATTCATTGTCGACGCACCACTCAAAATACTATATGGCTGCATC
>JALHPG010000169.1 GCA_022842625.1 Bacteroidia bacterium
TTAAACAGTTCTATGTTTGAGGGTAACATAATGAGGTTGAATATTTTTTCTACCTGCTCTGTTTGATAATAGTAACCCGTTCGTTTGCCAATCTTTTTACTGATCTCTTTTATTTGTTTTCGCATAATATATGTTGTTACACAATATATGTTTGCTAGTTCTGTTAGAGTGTATTGTTTTATTACAATGACATTCCTTTTTTTGTTCTGACCGTCCATAAAAATTAATTTTTAGTAACATTCTCTAATAACGGTTCTTGTTTTGTTTTTATTATGTTGGGGATTTTAAATACTATAACGACGGAATTATAAGAAAGTTTCACTAGTGTTACATTTCTCCACGCTTTTAAACACAATTGAACAGTTTTTGACACAGTTGCCCCGTATGTTTGAAGTTTTTTTTAATTCTTTAATTTGTTTGAAATAAATTAATTCGATTTAGGATTTATTAATGAGTGAAGCCTCTGTTTTGATATTAATAATTGATGTAGTTATTGAAAGGTCTTTAACCATAAGATTGCTTTATTATAATCAGTGAAAAATTTTGTTGGAATTAGATTTGAGTTGAATTTAGTAAAGAAATTAGCTGTTGATGTTCTAACACCACTTGTCATTAATATGGCACGAGCTAAAGTATTTGCTTGTGTTTGTTTGCTGTCAATAAATTTTTGCGCCTTTTTATCAATCTTGAAACTATGGCGAATATCAATAAGTCTAGCGCAAGGTTGGTTATTTGTTGTGTTTTTAATAACTAAAAAATTATCCATAGAGTCTTCTAAATCAATAACAACCATTGCATTCATTTCTAAATGCAAAATACCATTGTCATCCAAAAAGATTTTAGCAGTTCGGGTTTGGGTTTTGTTCACATATTAAAATTATGCAAATTTCAAATAACTGGTTGGTGTAAACATATAACTGGTATTATTCAAGCTGTTAAGTGGTTGATATAATCTTTTATATATGGTTTGAATTATTTAATGGATTAAATTATAAGTCATCAGTTATAAAAATGCAATTTAATTTAATTCAAACATAAGCACTTTAAATAATGCTTTTAATTCTAATTGTTGTTGTTGAGAAATGCAATTATATTTTTGTTTAGTAAAATAAAGTACAGCGGTGGCATAAGATTTTAAAAACACTTTCGTTTCTTCGTCATTTAAAAACAAAAGAGGGTAACTAGGCTTATATAGTTTGTTTGACTGATAAAACCATGTATAAATTTTGTTTTCCAGAGTTTTAAAATCAAAGTCAACAGAAATAATTTCAGAAGGTTTTTTATTGATTTTGATTAATTTCGTTTCCTCTTCTGAATACACTAACATGGCAGGTCGTTCAAGTAAAGTAAGAATGTGATAAATAGAAAAAATTGTAGAAATTGTTGTTTTATCCCTGCTAATTACCAATCTGCTATTTGTGTCGTATCGCACTTTAAAAAATTACTCCTTAATAATCTTAAATAATTTTTGCTCTGAATAGCTTTGAACTTTTAAATAATATATTCCTGTCGCTAAAAAAGATAGGTCAATTTTTTGTTTTTGACTAGAATTATTTAAGGAATAAATGATTTGGCCTAAGGAATTAATAATAGTTAGTTTTATTTCGTAATTTGTTACCTTATCAAAATCCAAAATCAATTTATCATTTACAGGGTTCGGATAAATTTTAATATTTTCATTATTAAGAGATTGACCATTTATTCCGGTGGTGTTTGCTAATTTAGCAATATAATCGGATTGAGCACCTGTTGCTATTTTGAAATCACCAGCACAATATATTTCATTATTAAATTCGCATAATGCATTGACCTGTTTAATTTTTGTGCCTACCGTATCCCACAAGGAATTTGTAGAATTCCAAACTGAAACATTGCTTTTGTTTGCCGAACCGCTTATGATACCTGAACTGTATAATTGATTATTTGAGTTTAGAAATGCACATCCTCCTGCATCGTTATTTTCACTTAGTAAGGTTAGAGTTGAACCGTTCCATTGCCATATTTGAGTTGAGTTAGAGCTATTTGTAGAAGTGCCTGCTCCAATTAGTAGTTTGTTTTGCCATACATGCAAATCTCCATAAGGGTAGGGTACGCCAAATGAAACGTTATTCCAATTAGTGCCATTCCACCTTGCTATATTCCGACATGCCAAATTACCTATGCTATCAAATGTCCCTAATGCATAAAGCTCATTTTGATAAACGCATAAATCAGATATACTATAGCCATAAGTTATTCCTGCCCCAACGGACTGCCATGTAATACCATTCCATTTTGCTATTTGCTTTACGGGAACACCACTTATATTATTGAAAGTTCCTCCTGCATAGAGTTGACCATTATAAAAAGCAATTGCATAAATTCCACTATTTGCACCTGACCCAAATCCTGACCAAGATATACCATTCCACTTTGCAATATTTTTGCAGCCTACTGAACCTGCACTATCAAATTGCCCTGCTGCATATAATTCATTATTAAACGTTGCTAATTCATAAACATTACTTCCCGACCATGCCCCTTTTATTCCACTTCCTAATGCAGACCAAGAAGTACCATCATAAGATGCGATTTTATTCGCTGGCAATCCTCCTGCAATTGTAAAAGATCCTCCTACAATAAGTTTACTATTGTATTGGATTAAAGAATTTATGTTATTGTTAACTGTTTGTGATAAGCCCGTCCAATCCATGATTTGACTATAAGCAACATTTGTAACAATAAATAAAATAAGGATAAATAGTCGCTTCATTATTGAAATAATTTAATTTCGTCAAATGTTTCTGTATAAAGATCCATTTCTAAAGCATGATATTCTTGTAGTAATTTTAGGGTTGAAATTTTTTTATTGGTTCTTAAAATAAAAGTCAATTTATTTGAATTTGGGGAAACGTTTGTAGCATACAATTCAAACGTTGGAGTGTCTAGAAAATGTTTCAGAGGACAGGTTTTTACTAAAGTATCTTCTTTTAAGTTATTAATGTTTAGTCTATATATTCCATTATTATCCCACCAAAAGACATTTGCATCGTTGTTATCAAAAGTCAAATTATTATAGTTATAACTTCCATATCTAATAGTTGTTTCAGTGCCTGTATTTAAATCTTTTAAAAATAATTGGTAGTTTGGACTTTTCTTTAATACAATTTTATTAGAGTTTGAACTTATGCCAACAATTCCATCGTAACCATTGATACTGTCAAGTTTTACACCGAACTTATTCACGATCATTAATCTGCTTGGTGTATTCCCAAAGCCTTCTTGTGTGTAGAATATTCTATCTCCTGTATAATCCCATCGCGGAAAATTACAGAACGAATTTGTTAGCTTAATTAAGCTATCACCGTTGGCTTTTATTTTATATACACAAAAGTTAGCTTTACAATAGGTTAACCAACCAAATTTATTTATGCTCGGCATTGTATAAACGCTTTTATCTATTGATTTGGTAACCTTAGTTTGCCGATTATAAAGATACATTTCATTGTAATAATTCTTGCTTTTCACAATATAAATAACCTCATCAGAATTTATAGGGTTGTATAAAATTTTTTGCACGTCCTTATCCTTATCTGCGGTCGTATCTTGCCAACCTATTACAGGCTGTGTTAAAGAACTATCACAAACAAATATATATCCGGACGAAGAAAAACCTCCGCCTGGATATATATCCTTATCTTTTTTACATCCGAAAAAAGAAACAATTAAAACATTAAAGAGGATTAATCGAAATTTCATTTAACATAAATTTACTGCTTAATAACTTTTTGTCTGTAAACTAAGCCTTTAGTATCAAAGATATTTAAAATATAAACTCCATTTGTTAAATCACTCATATTTATTTTAATAGTGTTATCTCCATATTGAGCCTTATATATTCCTGTTTTAACCTGTTGTCCAATAATATTAAATGCTTTATAAGTTAATGTTTCAGATTCCTTTGAATTAAAACTTACTTCATATTGTCCATTATTAGGATTTGGGAATAAAGAGAAATTTTTGCTTATACTTTCAACCTCTTTTACACCAATTGTACCTGATGGATCATAAGTATAAAGTGAAAATGCACTTTTGCATTGTACTTGTGGATAAGGCATATAAATATTGTAGTCAAGGTTGTGATAATAATATGTCTTTAAAACCGCAGAGGTACCATTATAAGAAACTATTTTGCAATGATATGGTCTATCAGTAACAATATCCGAAGAATCTCTTGTACCATAACTTTCTTTAAATAAAGGCCATGCACCAATAACTTGTTCGTTTGGCGGTAAAGAATAATTTAAAGTTGTAGTTAATTCATATACATCAGTAGTGTAAGTTCCTGCCGGAATAGCATTATAAGATGGCAATGCCATCATTAGACCACTGTGAACTAATACACTAGTTCTAGAGTTGGAAGTTGAGAAATGTGTTTCATCAATATGACGAATTTTGTAGAAATTCTTCTTTATTTTATCAAGAGCTTGATTAACATTTATTCTTCCCCAACCAGAAACAGTATCATATCCCGTTATTTCAGAATAGGTACTTGATATTAAATCTACACAAGTTTTTTCCAATATGTTTTCGCAGTCTTCATGAACCAAATTATCCCATGTTGGTGTCACCGTATTTACATAACTCATCATTAATGCTACCGCTCCTGCTACATGAGGCGCTGCAAAGGACGTACCGTGTCTAAAATCGTAATAACCGCTTGGACTCAGTGTTTTAACTAAGCTA
>JALHPG010000170.1 GCA_022842625.1 Bacteroidia bacterium
GGCTCAGGTTTAATTTCGGGCCGAAGGGGTGGGGTAACAGGGATAGAAGGTGTGGGGCTTATTTCCGGTTTTTTTGGATCTGGTTCAGTAGTCATTCTATCTGCAATTTAAAAAAAAAATCATGTCAGCATTTTTGAGAAAAGGAATCCCGAACAGAGGCCTTGAATTAATAATGTAATTACCCAACATACAATTATGGTTACCGATAATGGAAAGCTATTAAAAAACAGAAGCATGCCCGGTATTGTAATTATCCAAAATGCAAATCCGAAATTAAATCCTTTAATGGTTGCATTATTTCCTTTAACCATGGTTTTTGTTAAGTCCCATATTCCGGCCAAGATTATTCCTAAAATTACGGTAGCGGCAATAACAATTAACATTTCAGGGTCTGACCACGGTTTAATAAGTGTTGTATTTTCGTATTCTACTGTTAATTCAGGGAATAAGAACTGAAATCCCTTACTAATGATCATTCCGTTAATTAACATAATGGTTCCGGCTAATAAACCTGCAAAAAGCTTTTTCATAGTGTAAATGTTTTTGTGAAAGATTGCTTATGCAAAATTTCAATGATGAACAGCAAGTTTACACCTGATAGATTTAAAATAAAATGTTGTTGAACATTTTACGGAATGATTGCCGTCACTAATGAATTAATTAGTTTTTTATTGCTTCAAATTTTTTGAGATCGAGGATCTTAATTTTTCCATTATAGGTTTCGATCAATCCTTCTTCTTTAAAATCGGTTAAATTACGGCTAACAGACTCAGGAGAAATACCTGAAAGAGCAGAAATGTTCTCTCTTAATAGCGCAAAAGGTGTCGTCTCGGTCGAATCATTTTCTTTATATTTTTTTGAAATTAAGATCAATGCTTCTGCTACACGTTTTCTGGCAGAATCGTAGGCTAACTTTAATAATTTTTCTTCAGCAACTGAATAGTTATTTGACAAAAGTTTAATGAATTTTACCGATACTTCATTATTAGATAATAATAATTTAAAAAAGTCTTCCTTGTTAATTCTTGCTATTTCTGAATTTTCAAGTGCCATAGCCGATTCCTTATGGTTACAATTTTCAAACAAGGCTATGTAACCAAAAAAATCTCCTTTTTTTACTATTTCAGTTATAAATTGTTTTCCGGTTTCGTTTGTTTTAAAAATTTTCACTTTTCCAGAAACTACTAAATACAAAAAGTTTGGAGAATCACCTTCCATAAAGATCAGGTCTTTTTCTTTTACTTTTTTTACATGATTACTTTCTAATAAAATTCCCATCTCCTCTAAAGACTTGGTGCTATCATTAAAATTTGTAATTCCTTTTTTATGGCCGTTTAAATTTTCTTTTAATAGTTTATTTTTTCTTAATCGTGAGGCAACAATTCTAAGAAGGTCGTCTCCGCTAAAAGGCTTGGCAATATAATCGTCGGCCCCAAGATCCATTCCAAATCTGAAGTCCGATTTTTCTGATTTAGCGGTTGTAAAAATAAATGGGATACCGGTCATTTCAGGAATATTCTCTAGGGCTCTTAATACGCCGTAGCCATCTAAAACCGGCATCATAATATCACACAAAATAAGATCCGGTTTATTCGTTCGCGCAATATCTATCCCTTCTTTTCCATTTTCGGCAGTTAATACTTTGTAATTTGCCAGTTCAAGGATTTCGCTTGTATTCTCGCGCATGTCCTTATTATCTTCAATAACCAAAATTGTATTACTCATAACTTAATGGTTGCTTTTATATAATTACAGTACAAAATCGTTGCAAATAATGTTATATGGTATTTTAAAATACATTATAAATTAATTATGCATGCCAATTTTCAGGACCTAAAGTAAATATATTCTAAAAAAAATTTTAGGAGCAAGGTCAAGCCTAATAGTGATTAATATCACTATTTGTTATTTTAGTTCAATTTTGTAAAAGAAAGGCTCTTATGCTTTATTATTAGGCAATTAAGGTTGTATTAAACTCATTTTGTGAATTTTAAGGCAAAGGTGGATCCTTTGTTTTCATCGCTTATAAAAGAAATAGTTCCTCCCATCAATTTTATGAGATCTCTGGTAATGTTTAAACCTAAGCCGGTTCCTTGGGTATTCTCGGCATTTTTTGCTCTAAAAAACCGACTGAAAATATGCTCTTGATCCTGTTTTGGAATACCAATACCTTTATCAATTACTTTTATTTCAATATTTCCTAAACTTGTTTGTTTTGAAATTATTTGAATTACCCCTCCTTCCGGAGAGTATTTATATGCGTTTATGATGAGGTTAGTTAAGCATGTTTTTAGAAGCTTTTTATCTAAACATGCATTTTCGAATTTACCTATATGCTCATAATTTTGAGTATGAATGCCATTAAATTGTTTAGTTTCTTCAATTTGATATTTTATAAATTCTATCAAGTTAAATGTTTCCGGGCTATTGGTAATTTTTCCTTTCTCAACTTCATCAACCGATAAAAAGTCCATTAAGATCTCTTTCATTCGGCTTACTGAAGTTTTTATTTTACGGAAATGTTTCTCTTTTTTTTCAACATCTTCTGTTTTATTATATTTTTCTATAAGTTCTGCAGAGGTTAAAATTGTTGCGAGTGGCGTTCTAAATTCGTGAGAGGCTATTGAAACAAATTGTGATTTCATTCTGCTCAATTCTTTCTCTCTATTTAAAGCAGTTTCCAGTAAACGTTCCTGCAATTTTTGGGCAGATATATCACTAATTACTGATAGAAAATATTTGAATTTATTTTTTTCGTCTTTAATAACACAACTGTCAATTAATCCATAAAAAAGAGATGCGTCGCCTTTTTTAAATTTACATTCAAATTGCTGTGATCCTTCCTTTTCAAGAATTAGATTTCTGTGTAAGTAAAATTTGTCTTGAAATAGTTTAGTATGAATAAAACTTGACAGGTTTTTTCCTGTTAATTGCGCTTCATCAACCCCTAATAAAGACATTCCTTTTTTATTTGCGTTAATTATAAAACCATTCAGATCTAAAATATAATAGGCAACAGGCGCCATTTCAAATAAAGAGGTGTATTGCTTTATGTAGCTTTCGAGTTTTTTTTGCGTAGAAAGCAGTTCGGCGTTTTGCATTTCGAGTTCTATTTTATGAACATTAATTTCATGTTCCAATTCAATAGGAGTTCCCTTAACTGTTTTTTTTCTCTTTGCCTGTAATTTTACTTCTGCTTTTTTTCGAAGCTCAATAGCATATTTTTTATTCGAAATCTTTTTAGCCATTTTTTTTTAATTTGAGATCAATATTATACTTCTTGCCAAACGCCTACAATATAAGCAGGGCGACCATTTTCGGAATTTACAAAGCGCATGTAATTAATTAGTTGTTTGTATTTCCCGTCGGAACATTTCCATCTAAAAGGAAGATCAAAACTTCCCTTTTTTGAAATTGTTGCGAAGGCAGCCAACATTTTCTTTTTGTCGTTAGTATGTATTCGGTTAACCCAAAATGATGATTTTTTTGTGAATTGTTCAGGCAAAAAGCCAAGTACTTTTTCACAGCTCTTACCAATAAAAGAAATTTTTAATGCCGGGTCAACAAAACATGTGTATGGCACAGCAGGCAAATTTTCCATGATCATGTTTAAATGCTCATTGGTTTTTTTTAATTTTTCTTCTGTGTTTTTTTGTTCGGTAATATCAACAAAAGTAACTAAAACACCTTCAATAATATTTTCTTCTGTTCTGTATGGTAAAATGCGCATGTGGTACCAGGTTTCATCAATAGCTTGTACATCGGCAGATTTTACGGCTAATGTTTTAAGTGCATTCTTAACATCATCGGCAAGTGCTTTGTATACAATGTTGCTTGACAAATGTGTAACAGGTCGGTCAATATCTGATGGAATTAAATTAAATATTTTTGTTGCGGCAGGTGTAAATCTTTTAATGTTTAAATTTCTATCTAAAAAAATAGTAGCCACTTCAATGCTGGATAATAAGTTGTTTAGATCATCGTTAGCCTGCGATAACTGTTCGATCTTACTGGATAATTCAGTGTTTACGGTTATTAGTTCTTCGTTTACAGATTGAAGTTCTTCTCTTGAAGTTTCCAGCTCTTCATTTGTACTTTGTAATTCTTCGTTAGAAGATTGGTATTCTTCATTTGTTGTTTGAAGGTCCTCATTAGAGGTTTCTAATTCATTAATGGCGGTTTGCAAATGCTCCCGGGTTATTTTCAGTTCTTTTTCAAGTTCTGATATTTTTGGTTTTCGATCAACGTTATCTTTAATTGATTTTGTTACATTTATCTTTATCGATTTTTCAGGAGATTCAAAAATGATCATCAGTGCGCCGAGATCTGCTTCTTTAGTTAAAACATGTTTAATTAAAATATCAACTGTTTGAAAATGATCATTTATTTTAACATCAACATTTTTTACCTTCACTTCTGTTTTAATACTTCTTGCTTTTTTAAGCGCATTTTCAAGAGGAATTCTTAATCCTTTTTTAGCCATTTCTAAAATGTCTAAACTTGCCTCTCCATTTGGTGGTTCAAGATATAGTCCCGTGTTTCCTGAAAAGTAAAGCGCGTTGTTATCCTTATCAATTATTACCGAAGGTGGAGCGTAATTATCTAATAATATTTTTTCGGTTAAACTTGAAATATTTACCTTTTTTTTGACCTTTGAATTTATAACAACGGCAGGGTGTGCAATGCTATACTTAATGTCGGGTAATTGAT
>JALHPG010000171.1 GCA_022842625.1 Bacteroidia bacterium
GCACTAGAACCGTTAGTATTCTTGTATTGCCTACTCCAACTTTAACGATCGTTGCAAGTCCAACTGCTATTTGCAGAGGCAGCTCAGCGACCTTAACCGCAAGCGGCGCAACCAACTACACCTGGTTACCGGGCGGCTCAACGGCAACCAGTATTGTTGTTTCGCCAACCGTTAATACTATTTACACCTTACTAGGTAGCTCCGGCAATTGCAGTAGCTCTAGGACTTTTACATTACTTGTTCGTCCTCTTCCTAACGTTAACGTTCTTGCTGTACCGCCTATAATTTGCAAAGGAGCTTCAACTACATTATTAGCTAATGGTGCAAATTCTTACACTTGGAACCCCGGCAGTTTAACCGGCAACACGGTTGTGGTATCGCCTTCGGTAACTACCATTTATACCGTTACAGGGGCTAATATATTTGGTTGTACCCGCACGGCTACTACAAACATTGTGGTTAATCCTACACCTACTATTTCAACAACCGCTTCTTCTACTTTATTGTGTAGCGGCGCAAGTGCTACTTTAACTTCTACAGGTGCGCTTACTTATGTATATAATCCAGGGACACTAACCGGTTCTGTTGTAGTGGTGTCTCCTACTGTAAATACCACCTATACCATTACTGGTGTAAATAATTTTGGTTGTACCAATACAAAAACAATTACAATTGCCATTGGCGCAAATCCTACTATTACTGCTACCAGCTCTGCTACCATCGCCTGTAATAACACAAGTATATCTTTATCCGCGACTGGAGCTACTAATTATACTTGGTCGCCCATTAGTTTAACAGGAAGTTCTGTAGTAACTACCGCCACTAATTCTGCAAACACTTACACCGTTATTGGTGAAACGGGTGGTTGTTTTGGAGTAGCTACTTTATCTGTTTTAGTAATTGATTGTAACAATTCTATTTTTGGAATTACTAAAGCTGCAGGTAAACCTGTTTTGGTGAATAATAGTTTTTACGATGTAACTTTTACTATCACCGCAGTTAATGCTTCTTCTTTAAATTTAACTAACGTAAGTTTAAATGAAGACTTAAATGCTGCTTTCCCTTTCCCAAGTGCTTACTTTGTCGTTAACCAACCGGTTATTACTTCCCAAAATAGTAGTTTAACTGTAAATCCTTTATTCGACGGTGGCTCGCAAATCAGTTTAACTGCTCCGGGTTCCAGCACTTTGTTAGCGAATAAACGTGACACTGTTGTGTTTACTGTGCGTATAGACCCTAAGGGTTATTTTGGTCCGTTTAAAAATTCCGTGATCGGATTTTCTGATATTTTAAATAGTATCACTTTATCTGATAGTTCTAATAATGGTTTCTCTTGGGATCCTGATGGGGATGGTGATCCAACAAACAACGACACTGTAACTGTTATCAATCTTCCTTTAATTGATCTGTTTATTCCTGATGGTTTTACTCCTGACGGGGATGGTAAAAACGACGTCTTCTTTATTAAAGGGTTAAATGGCAGACCCGTGAAGTTAACCATCTTTAATCGTTGGGGTAATAAAGTTTACGAAAAATCCGATTACGACAACTCATGGAACGGCTACGTGAACACATCAGCAATTACACTTGGCGCTGATAAAGTACCTGCCGCTACCTACTATTACATCATCGAATTCCTTGACGGAGATAAAGAATCCAGGACAGGTTTTGTGGTGGTGCAGTATTAAGAATTAATAAAATAATGTATATTTAAGAATTATAAGTTTTATAGACGGCTATAATAATTCTTACTATGAGCTTAAAAAAATTCTTTGTTTTTACATATTTACTTTTTAGTTTTTATTGTATAAATGCACAAAGAGCTAATACTTGGTATTTTGGCAATAATGCCGGTTTGAATTTTAATACTACCACCCCTACAGCTTTAACTAATGGTTTAACAGCAAATGCTGATAATACAAGTACTATTTCAGATTTAAATGGTAATTTACTTTTTTATACAAATGGAATAAGTGTTTGGAATAAAAATCATTTAATAATGCCTAACGGAGGTGGCTTGGTTGGCAGTTTTACGGCAGGCCAGTGCGCATTAATTGTTCCTGTTCCTTGCTCCCAAAATAAATATGTTATTTTTCACGTTACAGATTATGTTGCTCCAGGAAACTTGAATTACACAGTTGTTGACATGTCCTTAAATTTCGGGCTTGGAGATGTTGTAGTTGGACAAAAGAATATTTCATTAGGCACAGGTTGGACTGAAAAATTATGCGCCTATTATAATCCGATCGGCAATTTTTATTGGGTTTTTTCACACAAATGGTCATCTGATCAATTTGTTGCATTTAAGGTTGATAATTCTAGTATAGCGTCTCAATCCGTTATATCATCTATAGGTAGTATTCATAATTGCGGAACATACAGTGGAGTTCATGATGCAATGGGACAGCTTACAATTTCACCAGATGGAACAAAACTTGTTAACGCGCTAACTTGCCAAAATAAATTTGAGTTATTTGACTTAAATATAAACACTGGAGTATTATCTAACTCTATATCAATTCCAGGAAATGTCGGTGGCGGTAGTGCCTGGGGGACAGCCTTTTCTCCTGACAGTAAAAAACTCTATGTAAATAGTATTTTTGGTCAAAGTGTATTTCAATATGATCTAAATACCTATACTCAATCCGCGATCGTTGCCTCAAAATATACACTTTATACTTCCGGCAGTAATGGGTATAATTTTGGTTACATGGAATTGGGTCCGGATAACAAAGTATATATAGCGAAACCATCAGCCTCTAATATTACTGTGATTAATAGTCCAAATAGTTATGGCGCAGCTTGTAATTTTTCATTACTTGGCCCCTCAATTAGCCCTAAAACCTCAAGTCATGGCTTAAGCAGAATTGCTTATAACATTCCAAACGGATCCGGCTCAAGTCCGGTTATCGCATCAACAGGCAGTTTAAGTTGCATAAATCCAATTACTCAACTTTCAGTCTTATCAAATTCTTTAACCAGTAATATTTTATGGAGTGGACCCGGTATTATAGGCGCAAACAATACGCCTACAATAAATGTCAATAATGCAGGTATTTACACTGTTAGTGTTTCAGGTCCAAACGCATGCGAAAATGGAACAGTAACTTTTAATGTTTTAAGTAGCCTTGGGCCATTAACTTTAAATACAAGTCAATCAAGTATGCAGATTTGTTCATCTATTAGTTCTGCAACTCTATCTGTAACTGGTGCCACAAATTACACTTGGACACCTTCAGCCTCTCTAGTTCCTTCAACCGGTTCAATTGTAGTTGCGAGTCCGGGTTCTACAACAGCATATACAGTTAATGGTTCTACAGGGGTTTGTTTTGGAAGTGCAATACTTACCCTATCCGTTAATGCTACGCCAACTATTATCGCTAATGGAAACTCTCCTATTTGTTCTGGTAAATCATCTACTCTTTCTGCTAATGGCGCAGCAAGTTATACTTGGATTCCGGGTAATCTTATTGGGTTGAATGTAGTTGTAAATCCCTTGACAACCTCTATCTATACTGTAATTGGGTCAAGTACGGAAGGTTGTATTTCAAAATCCTTCGTTTCTATCAAGGTAAATCCAACTCCAACTTTAATCGCTGTTAGTTCAACGACTCTATCATGGTGTGAAAAAAGTTTTTCACTAAATGTAAACGGTGCAACAAATTATACTTGGATGCCTATAAATTTAACCGGAAATTCTGTTGTAACAACAGCCACTAATTCTAATAATACTTATACTGTTATTGGTGAGAGTGGCGGTTGCTATGGGGAGGCTACTTTATCTGTTTTGGTTATTGATTGTGACAATTCTATTTTTGGCATTACAAAAGCTGCAAGTAAACCTGTTTTAATAAATAATAGTTTTCATGACGTTACATTTACTATTACTGCTGTTAACGCTTCATCATTAAATTTAACTAACGTTAGCTTAAATGAAGACTTAAATGCTACTTTCCCTTTTCCGACAACTTACACGATAATTAATCAACCTCTTATTACTTCTCAATACAGTAATTTAACTGTAAATCCTTTATTTGACGGAGGTTCGCAAATTAGTTTAACAGCTCCTTCAACAAGTACTTTATTAGCAAACAAGCGCGATACGATTATCTTTACTTTAAGAATTGACGCTAAAGGTTATTTTGGTCCGTTTAAAAATTCTGTGGTAGGTTTTGCTGACAAGTCCGTTAACATTACTTTGGCTGACAGTTCCAATAATGGATTTGCTTGGGATCCTGATTCAGACGGTGACCCAACAAATAACGATATCCCAACAATTTTTAATTTACCATTTTTTTATTTGTTTATTCCTGAAGGCTTTACTCCCGATGGGGATGGTAAAAACGATGTGTTCTATATTAAGGGATTAAACGGAAGACCTGTGAAATTAACCATCTTTAATCGTTGGGGTAATAAAGTGTATGAAAAATCTGATTACGACAACTCTTGGAATGGCTACGTGAACACATCAGCAATTACTCTGGGATCTAACAAAGTACCTGCAGCTACCTACTATTACATCATCGAATTCCTTGATGGAGATAAAGAAACCAGAACAGGTTTTGTGGTGGTGCAATATTAATTGGAACAAAAAAGAGCCTGATTGAAAATTCAATCAGGCTCTTTTTTTATAATTAGTTTATATTTAGTTAAATGAGATCGGAAGAGCG
>JALHPG010000172.1 GCA_022842625.1 Bacteroidia bacterium
CAAACAGTTAACGTTATTAATGGACCAACTATCCTTGTAAATACACCAACCGTTTGTGCCGGAAATAATGCAATATTAACTGCAAGCGGAGCTACCAGCTATACATGGAGCACCGGACCAACTACTGCAAGTATTTCTGCTTCACCTGCGATAACTACTGTTTATACAGTAACCGGAAGTAACGGAACTTGTCCTGCAAATAAAACTGCAACAATTGTTGTTACTCCCAACCCAACGGTTAGTGTAAACAATCAAACAATTTGTGCCGGTGGAACTGCCACTATTAATGCAACAGGAGCTACGACCTATTCTTGGAGTACAGGATTTACAGGTAATCCGTTAACAGTTTCTCCGGGTTCAAATACAACTTATACTGTTATTGGAACAACAACAGGTTGCACCAATACCAAAACCGTTAGTGTTACTATTGGTTCTTCATTATCAGTATTTATTACTGCAAATCCTACAAGTAAGTGTGCCACCGGCTCATCTACTTTAACAGCAAGTGGCGCTACTAATTACACCTGGACACCGGGAGCCTCTAATGCAACTTCTATTATTGTTAATCAACCGATCACAACAAGCTATACACTTGTAGGAACAAATGGCGCTTGCACAGGTTCTACAACAACAACAGTAACGGTTATACCAACACCTTCATTTGCAATTGCAACGTCACCATCGCCAACAATTTGTGCCGGAAAAACAGTTACCATGACCGCTAGTGGTTTTTATTCAACCTATACTTGGATAACACCAACAGTTACTGCGGCTTCATATACTGCTGCTCCGGGCTCATCAACATCTTATACCGTTTCTGCAAGCGGTACGGGTGGTTGTAGCACTACGAGTGTTGTTTCAATAACCGTAAAAACAAATCCTGTTACAACATTAACTTCAACCAATGCTAATTGCACTAACCCTTGTTCAGGATCAGCAAACGGTACCACCACTTTAGGCACAGCGCCATATACCTATAGCTTAACCGGAGGATCTTGTACTTCGTTACCTTGTTCAAATTTATGTGCCGGTAATTATACGTTAGTAACCAATGATGGCTCAGGCTGTACATCTGCTAATACCTTCTCAATTTTTGCACCAACAAATAATATGGTAACAAGTATCAGTACAACTAATTCTGCTTGCGGAACTTGTTCTACAGGTATTGCTACTTTAAATGTTACCGGTGGTGTTAGTCCTTATTCTTATACTTGGTCGCCAAGCGGCGGAAATAACTCTACTGCGAATAATTTAGCGCCTGCTTGTTACACTGTAGTTGTTTCAGATGCTTTTGGCTGCTCAGTGTCTACTTCAACTTGTATTGGATTTAGTACCGGATTACAAAACGCTACACTTTACAATAATTCATTATTGGTGTATCCTAATCCTGCACAAAGCAACGTAACAATTGAATACCAAGGTGTATCATTTAATTTTGCTTTATACAACAACTTAGGACAGTTAGTGGCTGCAAATCAAAATAACCAAAGTAAGGCAGTAATTAATTTAAATGAATTCGCAAAAGGAATTTATTTAATTGAAGTTGAAATTGAAATTGGAAAAGATAAAATTAGAAAGAAACTAATTATCGAATAATTAGGATCCCATTCAATAAAAAAAGGTCGAGAAAAAATTTCTCGACCTTTTTTATTTTAAAATAGTTTAAATAAGAGTAATGATGGTTTATCTCAGCTCTGAGGTTATTGAAACGTCCAGATCATTCATACACTTGAAATGACCTTTAGGACACTTTTTATAACCAAGCTTGGAACATGGACGACAACTTAAATTCTTTACCTCTAAAATTTTATTTTCAGAATTAGGTAAATAGGGCGACATCCCAAATTCGGGGATAGTATTTCCCCAGATAGAAATTATTTTTTTATTATAAGCAGAAGCAATGTGCATTAAACCTGTATCAGAACTTACCACCCACTCTGCCTGCTGAATAATAGAAGCACTTTGATTAATGGTGTAAAGTCCACAGGTATTTATCAGTTGCGGAAATTGTTTTTGTAATTCATCACCAATCGACTTATCCTCTTTGCCTCCTAAAATAATTATTGGCAATTTACTGTTCTTGCAAATTTCGGCAAGTTTATTTAACGGGATCTTTTTTGTGAAATAAGAACCTCCTACAACAAGTGCAATAAATGTTTTTTGTAACTGATCCGTTAACAAACCGGAAATTTCTACTGCATCATTTTTATCAATAAAATAATCTAAACCTTTACCATCGCTTTTGATACCAAGAGGCGCAACGGCATCAAAATAACGATCTACAATATGTTTGTTAGGTAACTTATTGATCTGTTTAAAATTTACAGCTAAAAATTTTTGAAGGTTAAGTTTATCAAACGAGTAACTTTTTGTTTTTAATTTTTGCTTTAATCGTAAGCTTCGCAGGTTTTTATGAAGATCGATCACCACATCAAAACTCTCTGCCTTTAATTGTTCATATAGTTCAGAAATATCTTCTTTAAATGTATGAACCTTGTCGATATAAGGATTGTGAATCAATATACTTTTAAAAACATCTTTGGTAACGTAGTGAACCTCAGCATCGGAAAATTGTTTTTTAACAACACGAATAACCGGTGTAGTTAAAACAATATCACCAATAGAACTAAAGCGTATTATTAAGATCTTTTTTATTTTCACAATTAAATATATTAATTCTTAAGCACTTTTCTATCGCTTACACCTTTTAAATATGAGTTTAAAAAGATGGTCACCAAAATGATCAAAACACCTATATAGAACGTAGGCTTCACTTCTTTATTTTCGTTATAAAATAAAATGGCCCAAATAATACCATAAACCGTTTCAAGATTAACCGTTAAAACAATTGTATACGGACTTATATATTTTGAAAGATCAACCGCTGCAATAAAAGGAAAAACGGTACACACCAAACTCAATAACAATAAACCTATAATGGAAGAATTATCGAGTAAAAAAAACTCCGGTTTAAAATTTCCGTTAAATGCTAAAAACAAAGATAAACTTACTAAGGCTGCACTTAACTCATAAAAACTTACAATACCCGGTTTTAATTTATGAGCCAGTATTCCATTAAAAACGCCAAACAAAGATGATGTAAACGCAGCAATGATGCCTAATACAATTCCTAACCAATACTCTGTTTCTATAGAAAAGATCAAGGCAATTCCACCCATAATAATTAAGCCAATAATTACTTCGTAAAATCGAACTTGACGTTTAAAAAAAATCGGCTCTATAATTGAACTAAATAAAGTTCCTGTACTAAACGCCACCATGGTCACGCTAATATTGGATGCTTTTATTGCGCCGTAAAACGCCAGCCAATGCACCATAATAACTACACCAACGCCACTTAGCTGCCAGAAATGCTTTGATGAAATTTTAAGATCGTGTTTGGTGAATTTTAAATACAAAAACATTACCGCCACGGTTATTAAAACACGAAACCAAACCAACTGATAAGCATCCGTATTAATAAAACGTCCTAATACCGGAGAAAATCCCCAAATAAATACGATTATATGGAGCAGTAAATAATGTTTATTTATACCTTTATTCAATGAATGCAAAGATAATTTAATGGTTATGATAAACAATTTAATTTATTTTGATAATAACGCAACTACCAAAGTTGATAAAGAAGTTATTGAAACAATAGTTCCGTTTTTTGACCAAAATTATGGGAATGCAGCAAGTAAATTGCATGCATTTGGCTGGGTGGCTCAAGCTGCAGTAGAATCAGCCACAAAGCAAATTGCTCATTTAATAAATTGCGAGGACTCTGAATTGATCTTTACTTCAGGGGCTACAGAATCAGTGAATCTTGCCCTAAAAGGTATTTTTGAAGCCTACAAGTCAAAAGGCAATCATATTATTACCTGTAAAACTGAGCATAAGGCTGTTTTAGACACTTGTTTGTATCTAGAAGATCATGGGGCAAAAATTACTTATTTAAATGTTGATAAAGAAGGATTAATAGACCTAGAGGAATTAAAAGCTGCCATAGAACCTGCAACAATTTTAGTAAGTATTATGGCTGCTAATAATGAAACCGGTGTGATACAACCTATAGAAAAAATTGCAGAGATCTGTAATGATAAAAACGTATTGTTTTTTTGTGATGCCACTCAATTTGTTGGCAAAGAGCGTTGCGATGTTGCTGAACTCGGTGTCCATTGCATGGCCTTTAGCGCACACAAAATGTACGGACCAAAAGGTATTGGCGCATTATATGTGAGACGCAAAAACCCAAGAGTAAATTTAATAGAACAAATTAATGGAGGCGGACATCAAAACGGAAAGCGCTCGGGCACTTTAAACGTACCCTTAATTGCAGGCTTTGGCAAAGCAGCAGAATTATTTGAACAAAACTTTTGGGAAATGGGCTCGTATGTTTCTAAATTAAAAAATTATTTCGAACATCAGCTATTGGATATTGAAGGATTGAGAATTAACGGCAGTACAAAACACAGATTATATAATACCTCTAATCTTACTTTTCCTGAAACAAAAAAGATCAGCTCTCTGGCAAATAAATTTGCCTTCTCGAGTGGCTCTGCTTGCGCATCTGCTAATCCGGAGCCTTCGCATGTATTATCGGCAATGGGTTTAGGCGCGGAAGAAATAAAAAACTCATTCCGTTTTTCTTTTGGAAAAAATAATA
>JALHPG010000173.1 GCA_022842625.1 Bacteroidia bacterium
ATTGATTAAAAGTGTTTTCGGCTATCGAATTTCATGAGGCTGCCAGCTTGGTAAATAAATTATTAAAGAACTAAAAAAAACAATATCTTTAAAAAATATAAAAAGATCAGATGAACAAATCAACTCTATTATTTTTTTCTGCAATTACAGCGCTTACGTTTAGCAATTGCGGAGGCGGAGAAAAGTCCGAAGAAATTGAAACAGGTGATTCTGTAAAAACAGAAGAACCCAAGATAAACCCGGTATCAGAAACTTTTTTTCAGGTTCCTTCTCCGGGAGAAATGCTAACTTTTATTAAGATGGTTGGCGGCAAGAATAATAAAAACACTTCGTTTTTGAATTCACCGGCTAACGAAAAAAATTATACTGATAGTAAATCTAAATCCATCAACTTTGGTATTTACAGTTGTGATCTAAGCTATTGCAGTATTTTTGGAATAGGATCGGAGTCATTAAAATATTTCAAAACGGTAAAAACCATGGGTGATCAAATTGGTGTTTCTACAGCAATTAAGCCCGAGGTTTTAAAGCGATTAGAGAGTAATATTGGTGTTTCTGATTCATTAGCAGTAATTACGGATGATGTTTATTTTTCATCTTTTGAGGCTTTAGAAGACAGTAAACAAGGACCAACATTGGCATTAGTAGTTGCAGGTGGTTGGTTAGAAAGTATTTATATTGCAACCAACCTTGCTAAATTCGAAGAGAAAAGTCCGGTTGTAGAGCGTTTAGCTGATCAAAAATATACTTTAGAGAACTTAGTTGAGTTTTTGAAAAAGCATGAATCTGATGCAAATGTCGCCTCTGTAAAAGCGGATTTTGAAGGGTTATTAGCTGAGTTTAATAAGATCAGTGAAAAAGATGTTACCGCAACTTCAACAGGTAAAGAAGGAGACAAAACTGCAATGTTAGGAGGCGGAAAACAACTATTCATTACTAAAGAGGTTTACGAAACAATAGTTGCTAAGATTAAAACGCTTCGCAATTCTTATACATTAACTAAATAATATTTTTATCATGAAATACTTAATAACCATATTAATTGTTGCTGTTATAAGCTCGTCACTATTTTCTCAAGCTGGAGTTTGCGGAAATTTTCATAAAAAATATTGTGTGCTGGGAAGCTCTAAAGGTGAAAAATGGCTTTATAATGCGCAAAGCAAAAGCGGTTTATTTAACCAAGGAATGGTTTCTAAATTACGTTGCGTGATTTACAAAGGCATGGATTACAGAATCTCTGTTTGCTGCGAAACTGTTTTAGGAGATAAAGTTAGTTACAAGATATTTGATTCACGTACTAACGAATTGTTATTTGATAACTCAGCTTCTGAAGATACACAGACTTTTGAATTTCAAAGTGTAAGTACTCGTCAATTAATTATAGAGGTTGTTGTTCCTCAAGGGGCAACAGAAAAAGACAAGCACAAATCTACAGATGCTGCTTGCGTTGGTTTGTTGATCGAGCACAAGATAACTGATAAGCAAGGGTTCTCTTCTTACTAGATCAAAAAATAATTTTCAAAAAAACCCAATCTATTTTAGGTTGGGTTTTTTTATTTACCTTCGTTTCATATTATAATAATCATGTCAGTACATAAAGAAATAAAAAAAGTAACCACAAATGTTTTACAGGAAATGAAACAAAGAGGTGAAAAAATTGCGATGCTCACTGCATATGATTATACTATGGCCAAAATTATTGATAGTGCAGGCATTGATGTAATACTTGTAGGTGATAGTGCCAGTAATGTTATGGCCGGCCACGAAACAACACTGCCAATAACTTTGGACCAAATGATCTATCACGCTGGAAGTGTTATTAGGGCTATAGATAGAGCGCTTGTTGTTGTTGATCTTCCTTTTGGTTCGTATCAGGCTAATTCAAAAGAAGCTCTTAACTCCGCCATTAGAATAATGAAAGAAAGTGGTGCGCATGCTGTAAAATTAGAGGGCGGTCGTGAAATAAAAGAAAGTATTGAACGTATTTTAACTGCCGGTATTCCTGTTATGGGGCACCTAGGTTTAACCCCTCAAAGTATATATAAATTTGGAACCTACAATGTAAGAGCTAAAGAAGAGGAGGAGGCAGAGCGTTTATTAGAAGATGCAAAGTTACTAGAACAATATGGTTGTTTTGCTTTAGTTCTTGAAAAAATTCCTGCAGCATTGGCAACTAAAGTTTCTCAGAGTATTTCAATTCCTGTAATTGGCATAGGTGCCGGAGCAGGAACTGATGGCCAGGTTTTAGTAACTCATGACATGTTAGGAATGACGCACGAATTTAATCCTCGCTTTTTACGTCGTTATTTAAATTTGTATGAAAGTATGGGTAATGCTTTTAAACAATACATAATTGATGTAAAGAGCAAAGATTTTCCAAGCGAAAAAGAACAATATTAAACTATCTTATTTTAACTTTTTCAACTTGCAATACTTCTCTGGTAGCAGTATTAAAAGCAAAAACCACAACATAAGTTTTCTTATCATTAACACTGTATGGTTTTACGGCAACGGGACTAGTGGCATTGTATTTTAAGCCCTTTAAATTGAAATCATTAAACGAAACTTTTACAGTATCATTAGCTGCTTTTGCCGAAGTTGTTAATGGGGTTCCCCAATTACCGTTTACAGAACCTCGTAACATGTGCTCAAATTCATAGTCATCAATTTCTACACCTTGATTATCTTGTTTTCCAATGATTCCCTCTTCTATAAGCACAACAGAAACAGAAACATTGGCGGTGTAAGTTGTTTTGAAAATTGCGGTTACAGCTGTATTTAAAGCTCCTACGAGCGTATCGTAGTTAGTTACTACATCTAATTTAACCACAAAAGGATCCGCAACTGCCGAAGTTAAGACTGACGACCAAGCGGTATGACCAACTATTATTCCATTAGGTGCATAAGCTTTTCTATTGATTATTCCACTAGGATATGAAATTATTCCGAAACCGGAACTGCCATTCCAGGCGTCTCCTGCGTCGGTTCTGTAATCTGCAGTGTAAGTGCCAAATGGTTTAGCAAAAGATCCTGCGTGTACAGCAACAACAATTAAACTGCTTGGATATTGGGCGCTTAACACGGATGCTGTTACCGCTGCGTTAGGACAATTAGGGCATTTCATGCCGGTATAATCCTCTAAGAGCATTTTTTTAGAATTACTAACGGCTAAATTATTTTTCGTAACAAAATTAGTTCCTACAACAGTAGATTTTTTTACTATTGGATCTTTTATTCTATCACATGAAACAAAAGAAAAAGCTACTAAAACTGTAAATATGGATATTATCTTTTTCATGATCGCGTTTTTTTATTACTACAAATGTACTAAAAACTACTGGTAATTGTAATAGCAAATCCATTAGATGCTGGCACGGTTCTACAAACACCACCAACACAAAAGATCCCTGCTCGTTGTTTTCCATAGCTCAAAGCTATACGATGAGGCCCGCTTGTATATCCTGTGCTAAAATAAAAGTAATGGAGCCTAAGTTCAGCAACCGGATTGCCATAATTATACTGGTCTATTGCTGCAAGAAAAATATGTGAATTTGGGGTCCATTCAATCAATCCAACAACCCAACTACCTAAATTTAAAGTATCCGTATTATCTCTAAGCATTCCCTGCGCTTCTATGCGAATAGCCGAATTTGATTTGTATTTATAAGTTAAATCTATTACACCTATGTGTGCAAGTACATTTTTATAAGGGCCTTTTGGAGTATTGTGTTGTACAATATTCACATTGTTAAATTGATTAGAGTACATAAAAGTTCCTTTAAATTTCTTTGTGAATTTTTTTGATACTTCTATAAAAAAATCGTGGTAAAGGTCATCACCTATTTCGTTATAATTTGTTTTGTATAAGGTTGAGCTAGTTGTGCTATCGTCTACATTAATTTGTTTTAATAAACTTGCATGCGAATAATTTATGGTAATATCCATGCCGTATTTTCCACCAAGTAGAGTTCCTTTTTTAACTTTGTATTGGATCTCTGCCAATCCACCCACCTCACCGGCAGGCTGCGTTGCATAAGGGCTAAAAGCAGGCATTAAATAAGAATGTTGTTTAGTTGTTGCGGGCAAATAATTTATTAATAGATTTTGTAACGATGCATCTCTGTCACTTCTAAATCCCATATTATCAATTCGTTTTGCTTGCAGTAAAAATGAAAAACCTTTGGTAGCGTATGAAGTGGATAAGAAAATTGCTTCACCAACTTTGTAACTATAGTAGGTTTTCCCCCCAACGGTACTATTATTTCCTAAACCCGGATCGTTTTCTTTTTGCGCATATTCACCAAAAAAATTAAACCCATCTCTAATAATATTTATTCTGCCACTATACGAGCCAACGTTTTCAGGAAGATTAAAGTCAGGGTTTTGGTCGGCTTGATATTTACTTACAAAACTTCCACCTAAAATTACCTTCGTTTTAATGTTTTTAGTAAGAGAATCTAGCGCTTCGTTAATATTAAATTCCCCGTCAAAACCGCGTACAATTCCCGGTCCGGTGGTAAAAAAGGATCTTTGCTTGCCAACCAAT
>JALHPG010000174.1 GCA_022842625.1 Bacteroidia bacterium
CAACAGCAGTTTGTTCAGGGTCAGCAGTAGTTTGTGTTACTGTTGTTCCTCAATTTACAATGGCTGTTACACCAATACAACCAATTATTTGTTTAGGCGATTCAATCGTTTTAAAAACTACTAATATCAGTACGCTTGCTGTATTACCAATTCCAGCAGCTACACCAACTTCAAATGGATATGTTTGGACAGAGCCGGCTAATGCTCCACCGCCAAGCCTAGATAATCCTTTAGCAGGCACAGTAACAGCTTATCCCTTAAACACGTGTACTTATACATTTGAAATTTATGATTCAAGACAATGTGTTTCGTTACCTAGATTAATAACGGTTACGGTATTGCCAAGACCAATAACTTCAATTGCAATTCCAACCATTAATAATGTGGCAACGAATACAGTTTGTTTTGTTGGTCTTAGTCCCGGTGCGCCAGATAATACATTAACATTATCAGGAAGTAACAACAACGTAGGTTTACCATTTGGCGTGGTTCCAACCTATACATGGAGTTCGCCTTACCTACAACCACCGTGTAATTCAAATTCGATCTTAACACCAGTAAATAATTCATCTGTAATCGTAACAGCACCTTGTAGACTGCCAAGTTTAGTCACCTATTCGTTAATTTCGGGTTATAACGGAGTTCCCGGCTGTAGGCGAGATGACACTGTAAGTGTTCGGGGAATAGATTGTAGGCCGGTGCGGCAAATTCAATTTACCACCGCCACAACCAATGATACTATATGCTCTAGAACATGCGTAACTTTTTTAAATTTAACCGACACTATGGCCGGTGGTCCGCAGAATTATGTTTGGACATTTCCGGGCGGAGCTCCGGCAACATCAACATTAAATAACCCAACTATTTGTTACAATTTACCTGGAACATTTAATGTTATTTTAAAAGTTTCAAATCCATATCCAATTCCTGGCGGTAGTGTATTAACTGCATACAGAAATAAATATATAACTGTGGTTGACGCTCCAAATGTTACGATCGTTCCGCCTGGTCAATTATCCAGTGATACTATTTTAAGATTTGGACAATGCATTACATTATCCGGCTCGGGAGCTAAAAGGTATGAATGGAGACCAAATTATAACATTACATCATTATCGCTTCCTACAGTTACGGTTTGCCCACAAAGAGAAGAATCCTACATTTTGCGTGGTTATAACAGTGGTACTGCTGAAAGAGGATGTTTTTCGGAAGACACTGTACATGTAATAGTTGTTCAAGATTGCGGCGAAATGTACGTCCCTAATGCCTTTTCTCCAAACGGAGATGGTGCAAATGATGTACTTTATGTTAGAGGTCAATGTTTAGAGACACTAACCTTCATGGTATTCAATCGATGGGGTCAGAAAGTTTTTGAAACCACGGATAAAAACATTGGTTGGGATGGTACATTTAAAGGAGATCTAATGAATACTGGAGTATTTGTCTATCGCCTGGAGGGTAAGGATTATGACGGAAAAGGTTATAGTATGAAAGGTAATGTGACACTAATTAGATAAGACATATGAAAACGAAATATATATTAAATTCTTTTTTAGCTTTTTTATTGGTTAGCCAAGTATCTAAAGCGCAAGACATTCATTTCTCTCAATATACTGAAACCCCAAGTAGTATTAATCCTGCATTGGCTGGCGTTCATTATAACACACGTGTAACTGCAAATTTCAGAACTCAATGGGGAAGTGTTGCAACGAGTTACCAAACTATTGGCTTATCTTTTGAGCAAACAATTAAAGCAAAAAAAATAAAAGGGAGTTACTTTGCTTTTGCCTTGAATATTTTTAGAGATGCCGCAGGCGACGCAAAATTAAATACGCTTAATCCAAATCTTGGGATATCCTATATTCAAAAGATCAATAAACAAATGAAAGTATCTGGCGGTTTGCAAGGTGGTTTGTTTTACAGAACTATTGATGTAAATAACTTACGTTGGGATAAGCAATATAATGGATACGAGTACAATTCTAGTTTGCCGAATGGTGAACCTACTACAGCAAGAGGATCAATAACATCATATGACCTTGGTGGAGGTGTGAATTTTAATTACGCTCAAAGTGAAAAGTTTTTTAGTTCTAAGGATGGCAATAAATTTGATTTTGGTGCTTCGGCATATCATTACAGTATTCCCGCAAATTCATTTATTGTAACAACCGAAAAATTATACACACGCATTTGCGCATATGCTAATGGAGACTTTAATATTCCAAATTCAAAAAATGCAATAATGCCTAGTTTCTTATACATGCGTCAAGGTCCAAGTAGCCAATTTATTGTAGGCGCTTTGTTTAAATTTATTTTAGTAGATCAATCCACTTATACTAATTTGAAAAAACCGGCCGCGATTTCTATAGGATCTCAGTACCGTTACAAAGATGCAATTGTGCCAATGCTTTTAGTACAGTATGATAAATATGCATTTGGGGCTTCGTATGATATTAACGTCTCATCATTAACACCTGCCTCAAAAAGGAACGGTGGTTTAGAAATAATGCTTAGATATAATGTAAGTCCGGGATATGGGCGTAATTTAGGTCGCGGAGATACTAAGGCATCTTATTAAACTATTTTAAGCGTTAGATTTATCTAACGCTTTTTTTTTGAAACAAATTTGTACAAATTTTAGCTTCACTTAAATGAAAAAATAAAATTTATGCCGAATGACACATTTGATTTTAAAAAATTTTCAATAAAACAAGATAAATGTGCAATGAAAGTTGGCACAGACGCTGTGTTGCTTGGTGCATGGATAATCCCTAACGGAAGCAAAAATATTTTAGATATTGGAACTGGTACCGGTGTAATTTCGCTTATGCTTGCTCAAAAGTCAAGTGCAAATATATTAGCTGTTGAGATCGATAAGGAAAGTACCGAACAGGCAAAATTAAATGTTTCTCAAAGTAACTATTACTCTCAAATACAAGTAGAGAATGTTTCCATTCAAGAGTTAGCGCAGAAAAGCGAAAAGAAATTTGATTTAATTGTCACTAATCCAACCTATTTTATAGACTCTTACAAAAGTATTGAATCAAACCGAACAATAGCGAGGCATTCAGACTCACTACCTTTTGAAGAACTAATTGACTCAGTAAAAAAATTATTAGATGTTAAAGGTAAATTTTGTTTGATACTGCCTAAAAATGAAGCAGCTATCTTCAGGAAAATGGCAGAAATTAAAGGACTATATTTATCAAAATTATTGAGGATTCGCACAAAGCCGGATAAGGAAAGTGAAAAAAGACATTTAATGCAGTTTGAATTTAAGGAAACGGAATTCTCAGAGTCTACGCTTGTGTTAGAAGAAAATGAATCAAGAAATTACACACAAGCTTATAAGGAATTTACAAAGGATTATTATTTAAATTTCTAAGAATCATTTGCGCTTTATTCATCATTAGTTTTGTCTTTTCAATTATTTATTTTCAACCCGGAAAATAAAACCTAAGCATTTATTTTACAGAATAATAGAAAAAAACCCCACTAAATAAATAGTGAGGGTTTCTTTAAAATTGGCATTTGGCATACTCTCCCGTCCCGATAGCTATCGGAATTAGGCCAAGTATCATTTGATTCATATTAACTATTTTGTTATTGAAGCTACTTTTTAATAGAGCTTATTTTATATTCATTACAAAGTTTTGTAAAACAAAAAACCCCCACTAAATAAATAGTGAGTTTTTCTTTAAAATTGGCATCGACATACTCTCCCGTCCCGATAGCTATCGGAATTAGGCCAAGTAACATCTGATTCATATTAACTATTTTGTTGTTGAAGCTACTTTTTAATGGAGTTTATTTTATATTCAGTACAAAGTTTTGTAAAACAAAAAACCCCCACTAAATAAATAGTGAGGGTTTCTTTAAAATTGGCATCGACATACTCTCCCGGGCTTTAGGCCAAGTACCATCTGCGCAGGTGGGCTTAACTTCTCTGTTCGGAATGGGAAGAGGTGATCCCCACCGCAATAGACGCCATAAAGGGATAAAAAAGTTATTAGTTGTTAGTCAAGAGTTGGTAGTCCGTGATGGACTAATGACTGTTGACTTAAATCTAACGACTTAAGTTTAAAACAAAATTGAATAAAGACACGAGACTATTTTTTTACAGAAAGCTTACGGACAATTAGTATTACTCGACTTTGACATTACTGCCTTTACATCTGTAACCTATCAACGTGGTAGTCTTCCACGATCCTTATAAAGAAAACTTATCTTGAGGTGAGTTTCGCACTTAGATGCTTTCAGCGCTTATCTCATCCAAACATAGCTACCCTGCGGTGCTCCTGGCGGAACAACAGGTACACTAGCGGTTTGTCCGACTCGGTCCTCTCGTACTAGAGTCAGCGCCCCTCAATTTTCTAACGCCCACAACAGATAGGGACCGAACTGTCTCACGACGTTCTGAACCCAGCTCGCGTGCCACTTTAATCGGCGAACAGCCGAACCCTTGGGACCTTCTCCAGCCCCAGGATGTGACG
>JALHPG010000175.1 GCA_022842625.1 Bacteroidia bacterium
TCCACAGGGAGTGCTACTGATGTGTCAGCTCATAATATTTTAGCTAGCTCAAATGCTTCTTCGGGTTATATTATAACTTATAGAGGTAATACTTTGACTTCAGGGTCTAATACTATAGATGTAGCTTCAAGTGTTTCTGGGGATGGTACTACAGGAGTAGAGCAATTCGGTATCTCTCTTTCTACTAATGGTAGTGCTACTATACCAGTAGAATACAGGCAAACAGGACCAACTAGGACTTTTGTTGCCAATACTACTACTCAAATTGCCGAAACTTCGGGTGTAACAGCTTCGGAAACCTTTGATGTTCATTATTTAGCAAACATATCTTCATTAACTGAAGCAGGGGAATACACTACAAGTATTACTTATATTGCTACCGCAGAATTTTGAGTTATCCACATGTTTTTATGGTTTTAAATGTTATAATTATTATGTAAAAATTATAAATTTATTATTATTTAGTTTAGTTTTATTTATTTATTTAATTATGCTTAAAAAAATTACAAGTGTGTTTAGTATTTTTAGTTTAGTTTTTGTTTCTGTGTTTGGAGCTTTTAGCGCTCAAGATTTATACGCGGCTTCTTTGACTGCAATGTCTACAACTTTGACTAGAGAAAGCGCAGCAACTTTGTCTAACTACACAGTTAGATTTACAACTCCAACAGGAGTAGCTTCAGGTCAAACTATTATTTTAACCTTTGATAACTCTACTAGCGTTGCTGGTTCTTTAGATCACGAAGATATCGATTTAACTGATGACGGAGTTGATGTCACTTTAGCTGCCGCTCCATCAGGTTCTACTTGGGGAGTTGTCCGTACGTCTGCAACTGTGATAACTTTCACAAATGGAACTACAGCAGTAGGAGCGGGTAGTTTAATCGCTATTGAAATAGGTACTCATGCAACTACTGGTTCTACTGGTGTGGAGCAAATAACTAACGGCTCTGCTGGTACTACTTTATTAAATATTTCTGGAACTTTCGGAGATACTGGAGTTATGGGTATTCCTATAATTAGTAATGACACTGTAGTTGTTACTGCTTTAGTTCAACCTTCTATTTCTTTTGCAATTTCAGACAATACTATTTTCTTTGGTAATTTGCGTGCGGCAGGAGCTTGTTTCGCTCAAGGTACTGATCCTGGAGCAGTGACTTGTCCAACTCAATCAGAAACTGAAGCTTTTAATTTAACTGCAGGCACAAATGCTGCTTCAGGATATATTATAACTGTAAGAGGCGACACCTTAACTTCTGGTATTAACACAATAGACGCATTAGGTGCAAACACAGCTTCTAGTCCAGGAACAGAACAATTTGGAATTAGGGCAAATGCATCAGGTGGAGCAGGAACAGTAACAGCACCTTTTACAGCAGCAGGATATGCTTGGACAGCAACAGCTAGTACTCCAGTACAATTAGCTTCATCTGGTACAGCATCAGCAACAACAACATATTCAATAAGACAACTTGCAAACATTTCTGCATTAACAGAAGCAGGTACCTATACCTCCAACCAAACATACGTTGCAACAGCTACTTATTAATCTATTTAATATAAATTTATAATTACTTATATGAAAAACCCAAAAGTAAATAAAATATTTTTTGTAATATTTATTATGTTTGGGTTTTTCTTTTTGTTTGCTAGTCCTACTGATGCTTTAACTATTTCTCCTCCTCGTATTGAGTTAAGAGCAAATCCTGGAGAAACTATTACAGAGAATTTAACTTTAACAAATGAAAAAGATTCGAACGAGCAATTGTTCGTTTCTTTTGAAAATTTCGAAGCCCAAGGCGAGAGCGGTACACCTTTTTTCGTAGAAGCTAATACAGGATTAGGAACATGGATGAATTCTGTTGGTGTGGTTAATTTAAAACCAAAAGAAAGTAAAATAATACCTTTTACTATTAAAGTTCCAGAAAATGCTGAAGCTGGAGGACATTTCGCTTCTATTTTTTGGGGAACTAATCCAAATCAACAAGGAGGTCAAGTTTCTCTTGGGGCTAAAGTAGGAACTTTGGTTTTACTTTCTGTAAACGGAGACGTTGAAGAAAAAGGAGGCTTGCTTTCTTTTAACACAAAAGACAATAAGTTTTTTTATAAAACTTTACCTGTGTCTTTTGAATATAGGTTTAGAAATGATGGTAATGACAGAATTAAGCCAGTAGGAAATGCAATTGTGCGTAATACTTTATTTATTCCAACAGACAAAATTGACGCTAATCTTTCGTCTGGTAACGTTTTGCCGGGCAGCACTAGAAAATATGAATTTGATTGGATTAAATATCAAAGAGATAGTAATTATGTGGCTCGGGAAGGAGTGGTAGGTAAATTTTTTGAAAATGCTAGCTATCAATGGAAAAATTTCGCTTTAGGTTTATATTCCACTAAATTAAAATTAGAATATGGATTAGAAAATCAAAAAGTTAATAAAATAGTTTTCTTTTTTGTATTTCCTTGGGAATTAGTTGTAGTTTTATTGATTTCTTTCTTGATTATTTATTTTGGTGGCAGAAAATTAATTTCAAAATACAACAGATATATAATTGCAAAAGCTAAACTTAATAATAATTAATAATATTATGGTTAGTTATTTTCGACATAAATTAACTATAGCAATAATATGTATTTTGTTCTCACCTTTACTAACTTATAGTGCAACAATCATAGAATCTGATGATGTGACTGTTAGCGCCAGAGTGATTAATCCTAATGATATTATTACTCCTGTTGTTACAAATCCTCCTGGGGCGGTTAATATTTTTTTACCTAAAATGGGCACTTCTTTTAAAGGGCAAGCTTATCCAAATGCTCAAGTATTCTTATTAAAGAATGGTGTTTTAGTTGAAAATGTTGTTGCTGATAGTGAAGGAGCTTTTAATATAATATTAGAAGAAGCTTATCAATCAACAATACTTTACACATTATATTCACAAGATCTTTTGGGAAATAAATCTTTATTAATAAATTATCCTTTGGCTGTCTATAGTGGTTTTATTACAGAAGTTAGTAAAATTCGTTTCGCTCCAACTATTTCAGTAGACAAGAATGAAGTTCTGGAAAATGAGTATATTGGTTTTTATGGTTATGGAACTCCGAATCAAGAATTAGAATTATTTATAGAAAATAATGAAAAGAAAGAAATTTATTTACTTTCCACTGATACATCAGGAGTGTTTAGGATTACAATTCCTTTGAATGGTTATAATCTGGGTTCTTACAAATCTTATATTAAATACTCAAATGATTCTAGAATAAGTAAGATTATTAATTTTAATTTAGTCAACAAAAAAAATAATAACGTAAAATCAAATACTGGATTGCCGGGAGATTGTAATAAAGATAATAAAATAAATTTAATAGATTTTTCGATTATGGCTTTTTGGTACAAGAAAGACAATCCTCCAGCTTGTGTAGATACAAATAATGACAATAAGGTTGATTTAATAGATTTTTCAATTTTAGCATTTTATTGGACAAATTAATGAAAAAAATACTCTTTTTTATTTTAATATTTAGTTTATTTATAAATTACAATACAACTCAAGCTGGTTCTTTGTATTTTGAATCTGCAGAAAATTTTAAAGTTAATGATGTTTTTAGGGTCAGAGTTTTTTTAGATGCTGATGAAGAATATATTAATTCTTTGGATTTAAAAATAAAATTCCAGCAGGATTTGTTAGAATTTATGTATTTTGATGATAATAAGACTTTGTTAAAAACATGGCTAGAGAAACCGAGTTTAGTTGATAATAGTATTCAAATGTCAGCTATTATACCGGGAGGCATAAATGGATTGTATGATATTAGTAAAAATTCTATCCAAGATATTCCTTTGGTTGATTTAATATTTAAGGCTAAAAATACAGGCACAACTTCTTTGGGAATTAATGAAATAAGAGTTTTGAAAAATGATGGTTTGGGAGAAGAATTAGGTGTTGATATTTTAGATTTTAGTTTTAATATTCAAAATGATTTAGAAGGAGAAGACGAAAAATATATTCAGTATGTAATTTCTCCAGAAGAAGACGAGAATCCACCTTTACCTTTTGAGATAAGTTTTTTGGAAAAAGATGATTTTTTAGACAATAAAAATGTTTTAATATTTAATGCAACTGATTTAGAGTCGGGTATTAAGGAATATAAAATTAAAAAAGGTTCTAATTGGATTAATATAAATAGTCCTCATGTTGTTGGTGATTATATTTTTAACAAAAAAATCCATATCAGAGCTTATGATTTTAATAATAATTTTAGAGAATCTTATATAATCGTAAAAGGGTCTTTAGATTATAGATATTTATTGATATTTTTGTTAATTTTGGCTGGTATTTTGTATAAAAAATTGGTAAAATAAATATCATAATGAAAATTTCCAAAATCTTCTTTTTCTTTTTCGGATTTTATTTCCTTTTAGCGAATAATACTTTAGCTGCTTCTTTGTATTTTGGTAGTCATCCAAAAGAAATTCAAGAA
>JALHPG010000176.1 GCA_022842625.1 Bacteroidia bacterium
CCGGTAATTCAACCGGGCCGCATTTGCATTTTGAATTGCGCGATGAGAAAACAGAAATGCCTTTAAACCCTATGCAGTTCTTTCAAATTACCGATACCGTATTGCCAAGCATACAGCACATTGCCTTTTATAATTTAGCCGATACCAGTTCACCTAAGTATTTAAATTCTTTTCTTATTAAAAAATTAAAGAATGATAGTTTGGTTATAACAAAAGACTCTATCATTTTAAAGAACTCTATTTTAGGTTTTGCTTTTTCGGCTTTCGATCAGTTTGTGCCAAAAGGTAATCCAAATAATGTTTACAGTGCTAATGTTTTTTTTGATGGCAGGTTGATATATTCTCATTCTTTAGATGGTGTAAGCTTTGCAGATGCACGTTTTGTGAATGAGTTTAGCGAAACCATAGAGAAATCTAAAACGGAAAAGATCACACTTCAGAAATGTTTTTTACCAACCCTTTATCCAAAAGGCCTTTACGATAATTGTTTTAATAAAGGGCGGATAATTTTATTCGATACTAATTATCATTCTATAAAACTGGTGGTATTTGATGAGAATGCTAATGAACGTGCAGTTAAGTTCACTTTTAAAACCCGAAAGTTTAATTATTACGCGCCGCCATCAATAAAAAGCGATGTGGTAGTTAACTGCACAAAAGATTTTATGATCAGCAAAAACAAATTACAAATTTATATTCCGGCTAACACGCTTTATTATTCTACCGGCTTAATATTTGAGAATACGATTGAAACTACCGGAAAACTAATTATTTTACCTACAGAGGCTAACCTTAAATCAACCTCTATTGTTGGTTTTGAAGTGCCTAAGAAATATTTGCGCAACAAAAGTAAGCTCATATTAAAAAGTGGAAGCTCTACGTTTAACCCAATAGTCAATAAAGATTCTGTTTTTTATTCGGTGCGTAATTTTGGTTGGTTTCAAATAGAAGCCGATACCATTGCCCCAACCTTAAAAACAAAATTAAATGCCAAACAGCTTTTAAAAATTAAAAAGTTTAGCGAGTTTGCTTTTGACATGAAAGATAATTTAAGCGGTATTTACAAATATAATTTATTCGTAAATGATAAATGGTCGATTGGTGAATACGATGCAAAGTCTGATCTAATTACTTACTTTTTTGATAATGACACACCACCCGGTGATCTTACTTTTAAGCTTGAAGCCGAGGATAGAGTGGGGAATAAGTCTGTTTTTAATTACGTGTTAAAGCGGAAGTAAGAGACTATAACTTTTAGGTTTTGAATTCTAAGGTTTTTATTCTTTTAGCCAATAGTTTTTTAGCGCTTGCGCAACAGTTAGATCATTTTCATCTTTTACTAATTTCCATTGGAGATAAGAAACAACAGCGTTTCTTTCTTCTGCCGAAAATTTATTAAAACACGCTTTTGCACGTTCGCCAATTGAGCCTCCTCCATACACTTCGGCAATTTTTTTGTTTTCAGATTGTGGCGTTACCGCCCAACAAAGTCTTACCGCCGGGTTGTTAAAGTTTAACTGCTCATTAATGTCGGCGATCATAAACGCAGGAAGAAAAAAACGAAATGCCTCGTCAGAAAAAAACGAAAGTGCACCATCAAAGTCTATAAATTCAGGGCTTAAAGTATTCCAGTTGTTTTGTCCGAAAAAATGGACTCTAACCAAGGTCGGTTCTTCGCCATAGGAATTGTTAACCAAATTATCGTTTCCGGGAAA
Source organism: Bacteroidia bacterium (assembly GCA_022842625.1). GTDB lineage: Bacteria > Bacteroidota > Bacteroidia > B-17B0 > Aurantibacillaceae > Aurantibacillus. Next base: position 1,716 of record JALHPG010000176.1, read on the forward strand.
TTCTGCATCTGAAAAAGCCGTAACAATTTTTTGGATCAATTCTTTTTTATTAGACTGGTCGGTCATAACCGGATTTAGTTTTTTTTGTTAAACTACTCTGTGAGCGAATTCCAGAGTTTATCAAAATACTTTTCATTATCCGGGGCACTTAAGTAACATTTTTTATCTGTAACCTGATTTTGACCGGATGCAATATAAATTACTTTTTTATTTTTTAAATTAACGAAAAAAAAGTATTTCGGCTTATAACTTTCAGTTACTGTGTCAGCATTCATTTCATTCCACCTGCTAACAAAATCTTCAATGTCTTTTGGTTTTAAAAATAATTCCCTTTGCAATTTTGAGTTTTTAGGGTTTACTTTTTTCATCTCAATAGATGTAATTTCAGAAACTTTTAATACAACGGCATTTTTATCACCTTGTGCTTTGCCATAAGTACTTATAATTATTAGTAAATAAAATAGTTTTGACATTCTTTATCGATGAGTAGTTTCTGCCATCTTTGCAGTTCTAAAATATTAAAAATTAACAGCCTAAAATCACAAAAGGTTAATAAAGATAAAAACTTTTCACTTTATTTTAGAAGCCAATTGTTGGTAGATGCTTATGTAAGCAGTATATTAAATTTTAAAAATTGTTGATGTTTCAATTGTACTGTCTTTGCTGGTTGTGGCTTCACATTGTCCAATTAAAGTAAAAGGCACATAGTCAATGAATTCTTTTAAATTTGTAAAATATTCAGTACCATATTTTTGCGTCCCTTTATAAAAAACCTGGTTAACTAAAAGGTATTTGCCCTTAAAATCCTTTTCTAGAATGCTAAATATTTTTTTTAAGTCTGGAAGTATATACCAAATTATCTCTGATAAAAGAACGCAGTCATAATCCTTAAATTTAGATAGTTCATTACTGATATCTACTACTTCAAAATCTAAATTAGGGAATAAGGTTTTTGCTTTTTCAATAGCAACCGATGAAATGTCAACGCTTTTAGGAATAATATTAGTTTCTTGATGTATCCAATCGGCATAATATCCCAAACCGCAACCACATTCTAATATAGACTTAATATTAAAATTCTTAATATGAATTATTCCTGCCATTCTTGAATACTTGTTTGGTTGAGTTGATTGTGTCCAAGGGTCATTAAATTCAGAATACATCTCATCGAATTTTCCTATAAATTTTCCGTCTTTTATAACGTAGTCGTGGTATGATTTTTCTTTTTCTGTCATAAGTTGTTTTTAAAGTTTAGCAGCTAGGCTGAGTGCGTTATATAAAACCTTATTTCCCGAATTGCTGCTTACAAAGGTAACTGTTAATTAGACTTTTGCAAAACGGGGCAAGGGTCTAATGACTTTTAATTGATAAGTATACGCTTGTGTTTAATTCTAAATTTTAATGCCTATTACGCAAACATTCCTTCGGCTGCGCTCAGGATAAACTGACTCGTTTGCTATTTTTATATTTTTATTCCAATTACGCAAACATCGTCAACTTGTTCCAGATCGCCTTTCCAACTTTCAAATTTCTGATCTAATAAATTCGATTGTTCTTTCAAGGCTAATTGGTTATTATTTAAGAGTAGATCTTCTAATTGTTTATACTTGAATTTTTTTCCTTTTTCGCCACCAAACTGGTCGGCAAATCCATCGGTAAATAAATAAAAGGTTGTTCCGTTTTTAAATTCCAGTTCATGCGTTGTAAACAGCGATGGATTATCTGTTTTTCCAATAGGTTGTTTGTTGGGTTTAACTATTAAAAGCTCGTTGTTTTGAACATACCACAAAGCGTTATTGGCGCCACTCCAGGTTATTTTTTTATTTTTTGTATCTAAACATAATAATGAAATATCCATGCCGTCTTTTACTTCGCTGGCGCTTTTTTCAAAAGTCTCTACTACTAATTCTCTTGTTTTATCCAGTATTTTTCCGGTCTCGGTTAATCCAAATTCTTTAACGGTTCTGTTTAATGCGTTTGAACATACTACCGAAACCATTGCGCCGGGCACACCATGACCCGTGCTATCTGCTGCTGCAATAAAAAACAGATCACCAATACTCTCTGCCCAATAAAAATCTCCTGCAACCAGATCTTTTGGTTTATATAAAATAAAATTATCGGCTATGTGTTTATTAATAAATTCTTGTGGCGGCAAAATAGCTTCCTGCAAACGTTTAGCGTAAGAAATACTATCCAAGATCTCTTTTTGTTTTTCTTCTACTAAATGTTTTTGAGCTTCTACTTCCGATTTTTGTGATTCAATAATTTCTTTTTGTTGCGATAAGGTTTTATTGGTTAGCTTTCTTAAATAGTTACTGCGTATGACAAAAAACACCAAAATCAAAAACACCATAATAACAAGCACAAAATATACAATGGTTTGTTTCGAGTCACTTAATTCAGAATCCTTGGCATTCAATAATTCCATGCCCTTTTCATTTTCGTTTTGTAATTTTTTGATCTCTTCTTGTTTTTTTATGGCATCGTATTTTGAATTCAGGTCAGAGATCTGACTAAAAAGCGCGGTGTTAAGATCTTTATTACCGGAGTTAATAATGTCGGTTAAGGCTTGGTATTCGGCATTTTTAATTTCGTATTGAATGTTGGTGAGTGTATTATATACATGTAATAGCGGCATATTAAAAAAATT
>JALHPG010000177.1 GCA_022842625.1 Bacteroidia bacterium
TTTTGTTCTAAAACGCGTTCAAACTTAACTTCAAGATCTCCTCCTAATGTTTTGATCAAACAATTATTCTTTCCATTAGAAACTCCTTTGATCGCTGCAACCAAAGCTGCAGCTGTAACGCCGGTACCGCAAGAATATGTTTCGTCCTCTACCCCACGCTCATAAGTACGAACAAATAAATTGTCTTCCAAACGCTCAATAAAATTTACGTTTGTACCTTCTTCTTTAAAACGTTCGCTATTGCGGATCAAATAACCCATGTTTTTTACATCAAAATTTTCAACGTCGCTGATAAATTTTACGTAATGTGGCGAGCCTGTATTTAAATAATAAAAATCATTTCCTGCTTCAACATTTTTTACATCCTGCATTTTTAAAGAAACAATTTCATTTTCATCTATGCTTGCCTCATGCGCACCATCGGTTGCAAGGAACTTTGCTTTATTATCAATGATCCCTAAATGCTTTGCAAATGCGGTAATACATCTTCCGCCATTACCACACATACTGCTTGGATTACCATCGCTATTGTAATAAACCATTTTAAAATCAAAGCCGGGTTCTAACTCTAACAGCATTAAACCATCGGCACCAATCCCAAAACGGCGGTGACATAAAAAATTGATCTGTTCGGTTGTTAAAGATATTTCGTTCAAACGATTATCTATCAAAATAAAATCGTTACCTGTGCCCTGGTATTTGTAAAACGAAAGCTGCATAATAAATTAATTAATTAATTTTTGCTAATAAACCCGTATCAACAACTCTTTCAAGAGATCTAAAATCTGCACCGTAAAAAAGTTTGTAAACCTGATCGGAAGATTTTATGTAATAGGAATTATCTAATTCGTACAAGGAAACATTATTGTAATCCATAAAACCATACAACAATATTTTATTTTTAGAAAAACGATAACCCTTTGAATTAAGAGGTGTTTTCCAGAATTCAATAAAATATAGATCCGAAGAATTTTCTTTTACCCCTGCAATATCTGCCGCTAATGAATCTCCGGAATTAACACTTGGTGATATTCGAATGATCTTAACATTTTTAACGGATAATAATTCATCTGTTGCGATATTGATCTCCGAGCTTTCACGTATCAAACTATCTACTTCAGAATAATTTACTTTAGTTGTTTTACCAAGATTGATCTTAAAACGTTCTTTATCTTTTCTTTTTTCTTCGCTTTCTTTGTCGGCATTTTTAACCGGCTGTTCAACCACAGTAATTTGTGATTTAGCAGCATCCTTCATGTTATTAAAAATATCGTTTATTTTAAAAACAAAAAAACCAACACCGACTATTAAGCCAATTGATAATCCAAAAACAAAAGTTGGTATTTTACGGGTGAATCTCATTTAATTTTCAGAGTAAATTTAGTGAATTTTTCGCTCTCTGGTTAAGGTTTGTTAAAAAGAAACTAAAAACGTAACAACAGTATTAATTTTACGTTTATAATCTAAAACATAAAAATAAAAAGCAATGAAAAAGTTATTCTCAACTCTTTTTGTGGCGTGTTTAGGAGGATTAGTAGCTCTTTCAACCGCCCGTTATTTTGGCTCTAAAGAAAAAGATGGTGTTAACCAAATAACAAATCCCTTTGGGCATCAAAACGTTACATTAACCAATTACACCCAAAATCAAAGTTCGGGGCTTAACGCAGACTTTACAAACGCTGCAGAAAAATCGGTAAATGCTGTAGTTCATATTAAAACCATTAGCGAGCAAGTAAATAATTTAAATTATGATCCTTTTGCAGAATGGTTCTACGGCCCGCAAAAAAGACAGCAGAATTACAGTCAGGAAGGCAGCGGAAGTGGTGTGATTATTAGTGATGATGGTTATATTGTTACCAATAATCACGTGGTTGCAGGAGCCGATAAAATTGAGGTTGTTTTAAACGACCGAAGAACCTATACGGGGGAAATAGTTGGTGCAGATGCGAGTACAGACGTTGCCTTGATAAGAATAAAAGAAAAAAACCTACCTTTTTTAAGTTACGGAAACAGTGAATTAGTAAGGGTTGGCGAATGGGCCTTGGCTGTTGGAAATCCATTTAACCTGGAAAGTACAGTAACCGCTGGTATCATTAGTGCAAAGGGAAGAAGTAATATTTTGGATGTTAACAAACGTCCAATAGAATCTTTCATACAAACAGATGCTGCGGTAAATCCGGGTAACAGCGGCGGCGCATTGGTGAATACGAATGGTGAATTAATTGGTATCAATACCGCTATTGCCTCAAACAATGGTGCATACCAAGGGTATTCGTTTGCGGTGCCGGTTAACATTGTTAAAAAAATTGTTAGCGACCTTGTAGAATTTGGTATGGTACAAAGAGCCTATTTTGGAGTAAGTATAAGAGATCTTGACGCTAAATTTGCGGCCGACAAAAACATTAAACTTTTAAAAGGTGTGTATGTAAACGGTGTAACATTAGGCGGAAGTGCTGAGGATGCAGGGATACAAGAAGGCGATGTGATCACAAAAATTGAATCATCAAATGTTGGGAGCGTAAGTGAATTGCAAGAGCAATTAAGTAAATACCGCCCGGGAGATAAAATAAATATTGTAGCAACACGTAACAACAAAGAAATGAATATAGCGGCAGTTTTAAAAAGTTTAGATAACACAACCAGTTTGGTTAAAAAAAGCGAAGTGGTTAAAAGATCAATGACTGCCTTGGGCGCAGATTTTGAAGAAATGACCACCGAAGAGTTAGCAAAACTAAGAATAAACAATGGTGTGAAAATTAAAAAACTTGTAGCAGGAAAATTATTGCAGGTGGGTATTAAAGAGGGTTTTGTAATTACAAGCATTGATAAAAAGAAAGTGAGCAGTACCGCAGATATTACTAATTTGCTAGAAAACAAAACAGGCACCGTATTGATCGAAGGCTTTTATCCAAACGGGGCAAGAGCTTATTATGGCTTTGCATTGTAAATTTAAAGTTAGTGTTTATTAAGATAAAGGCGAACCAAAAAAAGGTTCGCCTTTTTAACATTAGATATTTTTGGAAGAAACGCTTTTTCTTTTATATTTGATATACTTAATTTTCGAATTTGACTACAAATACAACCATAGAAAATTTAAAGAAAAGAATTAAACAACTTGAAAAAGAAAATGATTCTTTAAAAAAGAATTTTTCACTTTTTGATACAAAAAAGCCAACAGTAAAAGTTCCCAAACAAATTCAACCGTTATTTAACGAAGCCTCTGAAACTGTAAAAAAGTATTTTTCAACTTTTAAAGTTGATCCCAGTACTTCTAAAATTGAAATAAACGGACATCGTTATATTTTAATGCGTGCCGAATCGTTAGCAAACGATTTTTTTAAAAATATCATTAAATTATATGCCGACAGACCTTTACCAGAGGCAATAAAAATTGGCAGAAATCTTTTATTTGATATGGCTCATTTAATTGGGATCGAGGATGCGAAAAATTTCCACAAAAAAATGAAATTGAAGGATCCTATTGCCAAATTATCTGCCGGCCCTGTACATTTTGCCTATATGGGTTGGGCATTTGTTGATATTTTAGAAGAGAGCAAGCCGAGTCCTGATGAAAATTTTTATTTGAAATATAATCACCCCTTTTCGTTTGAGGCAAATTCATGGATCAAAGCAAAAGAGAAAGCAGATTTTCCGGTATGCACTATGAACGCCGGATATTCTTCCGGCTGGTGTGAAGAAAGTTTTGGCATTAACCTTACCGCAGTAGAAATTACATGTCGCGCAAAGGGTGATAAAAATTGCACCTTTATAATGGCGCCGCCTAATAAAATAAATTCGTATTTAGAGAAAGAAGCCGTAAAATATAAGCGTGTAAAAAAATATGACGTGCCATTATTTTTTGAACGAAAAAAAATTGAAGAAAAGCTAAATACGGCAGTTAAAGACAAAGAAACACTTTTAAAAGAAGTTCACCATAGGGTAAAAAATAATCTGCAAATAATTACAAGTTTATTACGATTACATGCTGAAAAAGAGAACAACCCACAGTTTACCGAATTAGTTACTGAAAGTCAAAACCGGATCTTATCTATGGCGCTGATCCATGAAATGTTGTATGCAGATACAAATTTTAGCAGGATCAATTTAGAAAAATACGTAACCTCTATATTTGAACAATTAAGAAGTACCTATGGCAAAAACTTCGTAAAACTAGAGCTTGATATACCAAAAGGCTTTTCGTTTGAAATTAATAAAATGATCCCAATAGGATTAATATTAAATGAAGTGATCAGTAATTCCTTTAAATATGCATTCCCAAAAAACAAAGGAAAGATCTTTGTTATGATCAAAAAAAAACGCTTTAATAATTTCTGATA
>JALHPG010000178.1 GCA_022842625.1 Bacteroidia bacterium
AGGAATGTCATTATGACATTTGCACCCCTGAAACTTTCTAAATACATACCTAGCAAATGGCAAAATGGAAAGCCTGAACTCTAATCCTAGATTGAGGTTCTTTGCTTAAGCACCGGTCTTTGTAAGTGTGATAAGGTCGAAGGCTTTCAGTAGCTCTATAGCACCTATCGGATTTAACACTCTCTTTTCCGTTTGTGACTGCCAAAGCCAATCTCCCTTAATAATTTTTATCGTCCAGAATTTATCTTCGGGTAAAAAATCCCGAAATAACTTATTTGTATTTTCGCTCACATCAATTTCTGCATTCACTTCTAACATTAAATCTGTCACCATCCGGTTAGGGGAGGCATGTTTAAAAAAAATGCCCAAAATTTCTTCGCGAGAACGTTGTAGCATTCTGCGGGAAATACATCCTGTGTATTCATCAAAGATAATTTCATGTGTTGTGCCAAGATGAACTCCAATCAAATTCTTCAAATAGGGGAGTTGGTGTGGAGGTTGTGAAACGATTTTTTCACCTGTCAATTCCTGCATCAAAAGGCCAGACCCTGTGAAATGGTTATCGATAAATTTGCGAACGACTTCTGTTACAAATGTTAAAACAAATTCTTTTGGCTGTTCCTGATAATAAAGCTTTAATACTATATCTGCTCCTTGATCATTCAGGGCATATTCGTAATCATCAGAAACATCGTAAAATGCCTCATTGTCTGCCAAGCCTTTCAATTTTTCCGAACTTTTTTTTTGTATCTTTTCTGGCAAATTTTTTAAGGGCTGCCACCTTTTTTTCAGGAGGCAATTCTGCATTTGGTATTGCTTTTCCCTGGCCCCATGATGGATTTACTGAGTTGAATAACTTATCCGGAAAGGACTGCTTTTTTTCTTCTGCAGTCGAATTTAACCAGGATTTAACGAATTTACGGCCTTTATTCTTATCTTTTTCTTCAAGCCGCTGCTCCACCGTTTTTGGAGTTGCCAATTTCGTAGAATATTTATCTTTGTCATCAAAGGTATTATAGTAGGCATCGATTCCTTGAGTTTTCCCTTGAGAGCAATGCTTAATGAGGCTCATTGCTATAATAAAAGCTTCTTCCCGCTCAGTAAAGTCATTGTTTATTCGAAGATTGTGATTCTTATTCCAGATATAACTCACAATCTTTTTAAATTTTGCCTCTGTATTTGAAGGGACGGAACTCTTGGATTCAAGTAGTTGAGTTAAAAATTTTTCTTTATCGTTAACTGTGGTCATGCTAACACTAGCCAGAAATTCTGAAGCTGTAGTAAATTCTGTATGTTGAATAAAACGGAAAAGTGAACCATGAATTTTGTGATTGTTTTGGATCTTGTTGAGGAATGCGTTTACAATTTGATTCCAATTCTCTACCGTTGCATCGGCAGGGAGGTCTTCCCTCTTAATTCTTTCATTGGATATGGCTTTTATTTGAGTCATATTAATTGCTACATTGAACCCTTGTAATTCATTAACTTTGGTAGCTCGTGGTTGGAAATTCGGAGCTGTTTTTGCAAGGTTAAGAAGCTTTCCATATAAACCCATTGCTCCAGGCATTTCTTTTTCGGGCGTGGAGTAAAGTTCTGCGGCCTTTTTAACAAGATCACATTCAACGTTTAATCCAAAAGTTTTATAATGAGTACAAACAAAATTTGCAATTTCATACAAAGTCTGTTGCTGCATTTTTGGATTAGATAATTTTTGATCACAAGAATCTAAAATCATTTTTAAATATTCAGGTGAATCAATTAAGTTGATGCCCTCCGCCTGGAGAAGTTCTAAGATTTCTATAGACCGTAAGTTTTCAGGAAGCAAATAAAACATTAAAAGAGGATTGTTTGAATTGGACATCTTATTCATCAATGCAAACCCGGGAAATGATTCTATGATGAATCTTCTTTCTTCAGAAGGGATTGCAGCTGTGTTTTTTATAAGGTTTACAATTTCTTTCATGGTCATTCCGTGAGCCAACAGTTGGAGAGCATTTTCGATGACATCAGCTCTATCCGCTTGAGGAATTTCAGCTATAGTTGACAAACAGAGGATATACGCACCAAAGCCTTTTTCAATAATTTTACGAGCGTTTATTGTTACATCAGATCTTTGATTGGCAGGGACTTTTGCTATTTCTTCAAGAATTAGTAAAGTAGAGTCAGAATTATATCTTATTTTAAGTTCAAGATAGTTGTTGATGATGTCCGCTCTATTATTGGGGTCTATTGTATTGATAAAAGCAGCAATCTTGGATTTCTCCTCTAAAGTCATCTCCCAGTGAAATAATGGGGAAGCATATTTTATGACTTCCAACCGACTAGTTTCAGGCAAGTCTTTACATATGCAATAGTAGTTGAAGAGATATGACATTTTTTCAGGGGCGTAATATGTCAATGTGATAACCGAAACAACACAAGTAAGTTGAGGTAAGGAAGCCCCCATGAATACTGAAGACGCCACCAATAAAGCACCAAATGCAACTTTAGCCACTTTAAAGTCTGTTTCGGTTAGTTCTGAAACTTTTGTAGTTATATCTTTACAAATCAAAAAAAAGTTATGTGTTTTATTGGCTACATGCATATTATAATCCTTATAAGATATTATAAAATATTATATTAATTTTTAGTGTAAGTCAAGTTGTAATTCCAGTATGCAGGAAAGGTCTTTTACCGATAACGCTATGTCAGTAAATAAAATTTTTTGACATTTATTTAAAGTAAGGTTAAAATTAAACTAATAATATTATTAATCTTTAATTTAAAAGAAATTGTCATGAATATAAATTTATCTTTAAATGAAGTCGCGATATGCGCAGTGTCTGCTGCTATTGCCGTCGGAATTTGTACGGTAGGTAAAGACATTGTTACCAAGGTTAGTGCATTTGCTCTAAAAATCCTTGCTGAAAAAAATGAGCAGGGGCAGATTTCTGAAGCCAACTTAAATGAAATTAAAAATCGTAGTGAGTTCCATGGCCAATGTTTTATCAACATAACACTTGCAGCAAGTGTGATTGTTACAGCCATTATTATAATAAGTATTGCCGTTGACTCTTTATTTTCTGGAAATGAACAGCAAGAAATAAGCGAAAATACTTTTAAAAGTTATGTTAACTCTCCTGATTTTATCAAATCAATTGAACCGTTGGATTTTGAGAATCCTCATGTGAAATCTATTATTAAAGCAATAGAGTTAGAAGAAATCGTTACTGATCCTATTCCAAAAGAAGATGTGATTAGCTTCCAATTCTAGCTTGTAATTAAATGAATTTTTCCTGATTATCTAAGACATGAATTTAAAAATTATCAATCAAAATCAGACATTAGCTACTTGGAAGAAAATCTTAAGATCCAATTTTACTCAGGTTGAGAAATTGGCAGAATTTTTATGTTTGGATGCAGACTCTAAAGCTAACATTTTAAACAAATCCAAATTTGTTTTAAACTTACCCTTTAGACTTGCTCAAAAAATCAAAAAAAATGATTTAAATGATCCTATCTTAAAGCAATTTTTGCCGACTTTGGATGAAACTCATATCACTGAGGGGTTTGTCAAAGACCCTGTCGGAGATTCCAATTGCCGCTCATCTGCTAAACTATTGCATAAATACGATGGCAGAGTTCTTCTTGTTACAACAAGCGCCTGTGCGATGCATTGTCGTTATTGCTTTAGACAAAATTTTGATTACGATGTCAGCCAGAATTATAAGTTTATAGATGAATTACAGCTAATTGCAGCTGATGAGACCATTCACGAAGTTATTTTAAGCGGTGGAGACCCTTTATCGCTATCAAACGATATCTTAAGAGAGCTTATTGAAAAACTTGAAAATATCCCACACATCAAACGTTTGCGCTTTCATACGCGCTTTCCAATCGGGATACCTGAAAGGATTGATGAGGAATTTGTTAATATTCTCTATAATAGCCCCTTAAAAACATGGTTTGTATTGCATATCAATCACCCAAATGAACTTGACGATGAGATTTTTTCCCGTATCAAACGCTTGCAAAACATAGGTGTTATAGTATTAAATCAATCTGTGTTACTTCGTGGCGTCAATGATGATGTCGATACATTGGTTAAACTATCAGAATTATTGGTAGATCATGGCATCCTTCCTTACTATTTGCATCAGTTGGACAAAGTGCAAGGCGCTGCCCATTTTGAGGTAAGCGAAGAAGAAGGTCTTCACTTAATTCGAGAAATTTCAAAGAAATTGCCGGGTTACGGCGTACCGAAATATGTGCGCGAAACCGAAGGCGAACCAAACAAAACCCCCATTTAGAAATTGGGTTCAGGCTTAGCCCAATGTCATCAACTTAGTGTA
>JALHPG010000179.1:0-599 GCA_022842625.1 Bacteroidia bacterium
ATGGCATGGACCTTTTACGAAGAAGTAACAGATAAAAAACAATTAGAAGCTGCCGTAAACATGGCTAAACGTGCCTGCGAACTTGAAGATTATTATATGCACTTAGACACTTATGCGGCAGTATTATTTAAAGCCGAGAAGTATAAAGAAGCCGAAACACAGGCTATAAAAGCAATTGAAACTGCAAAAAAAGAAAAAATGAGTGAAGCAGAATATAAAGAAACTTCAGAATTGCTTAAAAAAATAAAAGCAAAACTAAAAGGATAATACAATTTTAAGATAAAAGAGAAGCGGCCTGACAAACATAAAGTCCGGCTGTTTCTGTTCTTAAACGGTTTGAACCAAAACTAACTGCTTTAAAATTATTTTTAAGTGCCATATCTACTTCGTCCATTGAGAAATCTCCTTCGGGCCCAATTAAAATTAAAGTAGACTTATTTTTAAACTCCGTTTGTTTTAGATCATTTTTTTCTTCGTTATAACAATGTGCAATTAATTTTTGATCAGCACTTCTTGAATTTATAATTTCTTTAAATGAAGTAAGATCATTAATTTTTGGAAGATAAGCCTGAAGACTTTGTTTTACTGCGCTTTCAACG
>JALHPG010000179.1:609-4258 GCA_022842625.1 Bacteroidia bacterium
ATTTTTATAACTGTTCTCTCTGAATTTTTACAGGAAATAAAACTTATTTCATCAATACCGATCTCCACGGCTTTTTCTATCATCCACTCTATTCTATCAATTTGTTTGGTTGGCGCTATGGCTAAATGCAAATAATAATTTCGTTTATCCTGTAAAATTGGTCCCGAAGTTACATTAGCTGTGCACTTTTTATCAGAAACTATTTCTAAAACACCTTCATAAAAATTACCAATTCCGTCTATCAATTGAATTTTATCGCCGGTTTTTTTTCTTAAAACCTTGGCACAATGCCAACTTTCTTCGCTTGTAAGGGTTGCCAACTTTTTTTCGACCGATGCAATAAAAATATTCATTTTATAAAAATAGGAAATTTAGTTTTAACAATTAGTGTGGCCTATTTATTTATCTTTGTTTAAACAAAATAAAAAAAATATGAAAAAACAATTACACAATTTTAAGAAGCAAATTGCTTTAGGAATACTTTCCTTAGGCACTGTTGCTTCTGTTAATGCACAATGCTTAAGCATTACCTGTCCTGCAAACATGACGGTTAGTGCTCCAACGAGCTCTTGTGTAGCTTTGGTAAACTACAGTTTACCTGTATTCAACAATGCTTGTTCAACGCAAACACAAACCTTCAACTTTACCGGTAGCGCGCAATCATACACGGTACCTGCCGGTATAACAAGTTTAACCATAACTGCTAAAGGAGCTCAGGGAGCTAATCAAACTCCCGGCGGAACTGGTGGATTAGGCGGTTCTGTACAAGGAGTTCTTTCTGTTTCGGCAGGACAAGTATTAAATATATTTGTAGGAGGTCAAAACGGATACAACGGTGGAGCTCTTGGTGGAGTAAATGGTAACACGGTTTTTTCTGGTCCTTCTACCGGTACTGCAGGAAATGGCGGAGGTGCAACGGATATTAGAATTGGTGGTGTTGCATTAGCAAACAGAGTTTTAGTTGCCGGTGGCGGTGGCGGTGCTGGTCATAATGGAGTTTGGCCTGCTTGCCAAACTGCAGGCCCTGCGGGGAATGGTGGCAGCGGTGGAGGTTTAACAGGTGGAAATGGGAGTGGAGGTTCGTCTACTGCTTGTAATTGCACAGGCGGAGGTGGTAACGGAGGCTTTGGTGGTACACAATCTGCCGGAGGTGCCACGTCTACTTACAACACAGGTGGGTGTCAAGTAACATGGGGTCCGGGTAATGCAGGTACTCTAGGTATTGGTGGAGCCGGATCAACAGTATTTCATAATGGCAGCGGCGGATGCGGCGGCGGTGGCGGTGGCTACTATGGCGGCGGCTCGGGCGCAAACGGATCTGACACTACTCCTGGTGGTGGTGGTGGTGGTGGTTCTTCTTTTGTTGGAGCTCTTACAAATACGGTTGTTACTTCGGGAACAAATACTGGTAATGGACAAGTTATTATTGCTGTATCACCATCTTCAACCTTAACACAAACTTCCGGCTTACCTACCGGTTCTAATTTCCAATTAGGAACAACTACTCAAGCTTTTTCTGTTACAGATGGCACAAATACAAATTCTTGCCTGTTTACAGTAACCGTAATTGATATTATTACACCTACAATTACTTGCCCTAGCAATGTTACTCAATGTAGTGCTTCGGTTGCATCAATTTCACCGGTATCTATTTTAGATAATTGCCCTAGCCCTGTTGTTACCTACTCTTTATCTGGGGCAACTACAGGAACAGGTACTGCAAACGCAAGTGGTACATTTAGCACAGGAGTAACAAACGTTACTTATTCTGCAAAAGATGCTTCAGGAAATACTGGAACTTGTTCATTTAGTGTTACTGTAAATGTTTCGCCAACAGTAACTGCGGTTTCTAATTCGGTTGTTATTTGTAGCGGACAAACTGTTTCGTTAACTGCGAGTGGCGCTTCTAGTTATACTTGGAATACAGCAGCAACAACAACTGTAATTTCAGTTTCGCCATCGGTTACAACAACTTATAGTGTAACAGGTTCTAATATTAATAATTGTACAAATACATTTGCAATTACACAATCTGTTTCTGCTTGTACAGGTATTAATGGATCCGAAATTAATTCTTCAACTATTAACGTATTTCCTAATCCAAGCAATGGCGAGTTTAATGTAGATTTAAATTCTATTTCTGAAAATACAATTATTGAAGTTTATAATGCAATTGGACAATTGATCGTTAAACAAAAAGCCAATCGTTTAACTAATTCTTTAAACTTAAAAAATGAAGTTAATGGAATTTATACAATAAGAATCATTGAAAATGGTGAGGTAATTCAAAAAACCAATATCATCAAACAATAATAATTTCTTTTTAAAATCTTAAAACCCGTTACCTTAAAAAGTAGCGGGTTTTTTATTTACTTTTATCTAAATGAATTATTTAGCACACGCACTTTTTTCTAATAATGATCCTAACTTACTTATTGGGAACTTTATTGCGGATCATTTACGTGGAAATGATTTTCAAAAATACCCTCAGGAAATAATTACCGGCATTTATTTGCACCGTAAGATTGATACGTTTACCGATAATCATGAAAGTTTTAAGGCCAGCAAGCGCTTGTTTTATGACGGTTATGAAAGGTATAGCGGCATTTTAATTGATATATATTCAGATCACTTTCTTGCCAAAAATTTTGATCATTACTCGCAAATAGCATTAAAAGAATTTACCGAAACTGCTTATAATACCTACAGTAGTAACCAACACCATTTACCACAAAGCAGTTCTAACTTTTTAGAATATGTAATTAAAAATAATATTTATAATGCTTATTCATCAATAGAAGGCATTGAAAAAGTTTTATTTCATCTGTCACACAGAATTAAACATGGCGTGATGTTAAACGAATCCATCTCGCTTTTTAAAGAGCATGAAAAAGAACTAGATTCAAATTTTGAGTTACTTTTTAAGGATGCTGTTACTGAGTTTTTGTAAGCTTACTCATTTTCCAAAAACCTAATTCTGTTTTTTAAAAGTACAATTTCTTCCTGCATTAAGTTAACCTTGTTAAGCAAATGCGATATTGCTTCGATCCCTTCAGGATTGATATCTAGATCGTAATATAACCTGATCATTTTTTCAAGATCGGCTACTTTTTCAATATCAATATAATGCACCTCCTCATGAATTACTGTGGTAACAATACCCAAATCATTTAAGGATGTAATAAACGAAACATCAATTTCATGCAACTCACAAAATTGTTTTGCGGTGATGTATTTTTCAATTTCCATGGCCTTTAATTTTTGCTAATTCATGAAACAATTCTTTTTCTTTTTCGCTTAAATTTGTTGGAACCTTAATTTTATAGGTAATATATAGATCGCCAAATTCACCTTCTTTTTTATAAACAGGAAATCCTTTTCCTTTTAACTTAACCTTTGTGCCATTTTGAGTTTCGGGCTTCACCGGCAGTTTTACTTTACCATCAAAGGTATCAACTGTTATATCACCGCCTAAAATAGCAGTATAAATATCTAACTCAACATCTGCATAAAGGTTACTTCCTTCTCGCTTAAATTTTGTTGAATTAGTAATTGAAAAAGTAAGGTAAAGATCTCCGTTTGGTCCGCCATTAACTCCTTCTCCTCCATGACCGGGGATCTTAATTACCTGACCATTTTCTACCCCTGC
>JALHPG010000180.1 GCA_022842625.1 Bacteroidia bacterium
GTGTATTGTTTAATAAGCGCATTGTTACACTCGATATCGCATCACTTGTGGCAGGTACCAAGTACCGAGGTCAATTCGAGGAGCGCATGAAGGCTGTAATGAACGAACTTGAAAAATCGCCGGATGTTATTTTATTTATTGATGAGATACATACAATAATTGGTGCAGGTGGTGCAAGCGGAAGCTTAGATGCAAGCAACATGTTTAAACCTGCTTTAGCTCGCGGAGAGATACAATGTATTGGTGCTACAACTTTAGATGAGTACCGTCAGTACATCGAAAAAGATGGTGCATTAGAGCGTCGTTTTCAAAAGGTATTAATTGAGCCTGCTACTCCGGATGAAACATTACAGATCTTAAATAATATTAAATCTAAATACGAAGAGCATCATAATGTTACTTACACAGATGAAGCTATTAAGGCTTGTGTAAATTTAACGGCAAGATATATTACCGACAGACATTTACCGGATAAAGCGATTGATGCTTTAGATGAGGCTGGAAGTCGCGTACATATCACTAACATTAATGTTCCGGAAAATATTTTAGAGATCGAAAAAAAGATCGAAGATATTAAGGAATTAAAAAATCAAGTTGTTCGCTCTCAAAAATACGAAGAGGCTGCAAGATTGCGTGATACCGAAAAACAATTACAAACAGAATTAGAAGTAGCTAAAAAAGCTTGGGAAGAAGAAACCAAACTGAACAGAATTTCAGTTACCGAAGATAATGTTGCTGATGTTGTAAGTATGATGAGCGGCGTGCCTGTACAACGTGTTAACCAAAACGAAAGTGATAAATTGGTTAAAATGAATGAATTAATTACAGGTAAAGTTATTGGTCAGGATAAGGCTGTAGCTAAAGTTGTAAAAGCAATTCAACGTAACCGTGCCGGTTTAAAAGATCCTAATAAACCAATTGGATCATTTATTTTCTTAGGCCCAACGGGTGTTGGTAAAACTCAATTAGCAAAAATTTTAGCAAGACATTTATTTGATAATGATGATGCGTTAATTCGTATCGACATGAGTGAATACATGGAGAAATTTGCTGTAACACGCTTAATTGGTGCACCTCCGGGATATGTTGGTTATGAAGAAGGTGGACAGTTAACTGAAAAAGTTCGTCGTCACCCTTATGCTGTTGTATTATTAGATGAGATCGAAAAAGCACATCCTGACGTATTTAATATGTTATTACAGGTATTAGATGATGGACAATTAACTGATAGTTTAGGTAGAAAGATCGATTTTAAAAACACGATCATCATCATGACCTCTAATATTGGCGCTCGTCAGTTAAAAGATTTTGGTACAGGTGTTGGATTTGGAACACAAACCAGAAAAGAAGGTGAAGATGAAGCATCTCAAGGAATTATTCAAAATGCATTAAAGAAAGCGTTTGCTCCTGAATTCTTAAACCGTATTGATGATGTGGTAATGTTTAATGCTTTAAACAAAGAAGACATTCATAAGATCATTGATATTGAATTAGCTCATTTATTTGGAAGAGTAAATGGTTTAGGATATACAATTAAAATTACTGATGCTGCTAAAGATTATATCGTTGAAAAAGGTTACGATGCTAACTATGGTGCAAGACCTTTAAAACGTGCAATTCAGAAATATTTAGAAGATCCTATGGCTGAAGAGATCATTAAAAATAATCTTGCAGAAGGTGATGAAATAGAAGTAGATTACAACAAAGAAAAAGATGAAGTAATTGTTTCTACTCACAAACCAAAAGGTAAAAAAGGTAAAAAAGAGGATAAAGCCTAAGTAATTTTAAATTACAAATGATAAATTTTAAATAAAAACCCTAGCAGAAATGTTGGGGTTTTTTGTTTTACTTATTCCTTCCTCCCACTCTGTTTTTAGAGACCCTGATAAAACTAGTTTCAATCAAAAAAAAAGAGAGCCTTTCAGCTCTCTTTTTAAATAGTGAATTTTCAATTTAAGTCCTATCTATTCAAAGTAATATGTCCAGTGTATTCTTTTACTTTCCCTTGAGGGAACGAGGCTGTTATTTTCCAAACATATGTATCTTGTTTACATTCTATGCCTTTAAAAGCGCCATCCCAACCCGTTGTGAACTCACTCGTTTCAAATAGTTTTTGTCCCCAACGATCAAAGATCATTAAATTATATTTTGTTAAGCCTTTTCCTTTTGGTAAGAAAATATCATTAATGCCGTCTCCGTTAGGTGTAAATGAATTTGGAACATACAGGTTTTGTTCTTCTACAACAGTGATCATTTTTACGATCGTATCTGAACAGCCATACTTATTATAAACAACTAATGCAATTGGATAGTTTCCGGATTGTTCAAACATATAGGATGGATTTGTTTGTGTACTTGTGTAACCATTATTGTTCACAAAATACCAGTTCCATTCTGTAATATCTGTACTTGTTGAAGAATTTGAAAAAACCACATTGTCAAGATTTTCAACCGGTTTTAATGGTGAGTATTCAAAATCTGCAACCGGTGCAGGGTAAGCGTTTATTGCAAATGTTGCACTGTTTGAACAACCATTAACATCTACAAAACTTCCATTTACAACATAACTTCCCGCAGTTCTAAAACAATAATTTAATGATGGGCTGGTAAATGTTTGGTTGTTTAATTGCCATACATTACTTACAATTGCTGAATTACCGGCAACCGGCGATAATGAAAAATTAGAGCAAAATGGCACACAACTGTTATTACCATCGCTAACTAATGTACCGTTTGGTAAAGGATCTATTACAACATTTACCGTTGCGTAATTTGCACAGCCTGCTTGGTTTAAAACACTTAAGGTATAAGTCCCACTCATGTTTACATTCGATGCTGTAAGGGTTAAATTCTGACTAGCAGAAACAAAATTAGATGGTCCGCTCCAGCTATAAATAAAACCACCCGAACCTTGCAAGGCAATTGTAGAATTAACACAAGCTCTGGTGGTTCCTGATATACTTGCTGTTGGTATGGCATTAAAGGATACATTAGCCACGTTAGTATTCGTACAACCGTTAGCCGCTGTAACTAAAATGGTATAATTTCCGCTTGTTGTGGCGTTTACAACCGGTATTTGTGGGTTGGCTAATGTAGATGTAAAACCATTTGGACCACTCCATAAATAAGTGCCTCCGCCGGATACCGTTAACGTTGCTGCCGATCCAAAACAAACATTTGCATTGGTTGTATTTGCAACAGGGTTGGCATTTACTACTACTGCTGTTGTAGCCGACCCAACACAGCTGTTAGCGTCAACTATAGACACAGTATAAACCCCACCGTTTAAATTATTAAGAGCTCCTAAAGTAGGATTTTGAAGAGTACTGTTAAAACCATTTGGACCTGTCCATAAGAATGTGCCGGTGCCGGTGCCTGTTAATTGAATACTTTTTGTTTCGCATGCCGGACCATTATTGGTTGCTACAGGTATTGGAAGGGCGTTTACATTTACCGATGAAATAGTTACAGCGGTACAACTTCCAACTGTTGCAATGAGCGTGTAATTACCAATAGCCGGTAAAGTAGCATTTACTATTGTTGGACTTTGAATTGTACTGCTAAATCCATTTGGTCCACTCCAAGAATAACTAACTCCTCCACTTCCTGTTAAATTTAAGGGTGAACCAACACATGGCGTATTACTAACAATTGCAGGCGTTGGTATAGGAAGAACTGTAACGGTTGACACTGCCGAATTAGTGCAGCCTGCCGCACTTGTTACAATAACTGTATACCCACCAGACATTGCAGCAGTTGCATTAGCAATAGTAGGATTTTGAACTGCAGAAATAAATCCTAACGGTCCACTCCATGCATACCCAACTCCTCCATTTGCAGCTAAATTAATAGTTGTATTTAAACAAACAGTAGGGTTGTTTAATGCTGCAATTACCGGTAAAGGATTTATTACAACATTGGTTGTTATACTGTTTGTGCAGCCATTTGCGTTAGTTACGGTTAATGTATAAGTTCCTGCATTACTTGCTGAAGCTACTGCTATTGTTGGGTTTTGAGCAGAAGCACTATAAGCTCCCGGACCTGTCCAAGTATAAGTAGTACCTCCGGAGCCTGTAAAATTTATTGGCTGGTTTAAACAAACCGGACTATTACTATTTGCAATTGGAACCGGTAACGCGTTAATTGTTACTGATGATGTTGTTGCCCCTGTGCAAGTTCCGGCACTAACTATTAAAGTATACATGCCATTTGCTAAAGCTGTAACATTTGTAATTGTTGGGTTTTGTGCTGC
>JALHPG010000181.1 GCA_022842625.1 Bacteroidia bacterium
TCGTGGCGTTAATGGGAAAGAATTTAGTAATCATACCTACCTACAATGAAATTGAAAACATTGATAAAATGGTACGTACTGTTTTTGCCTTACCGCGAGAATTTGAATTACTTATTGTTGACGACGGATCCCCCGATGGCACCGCCGCTAAAGTAAAAGAGCTTCAAAAAGAATTTCCAAATAAATTACACATAGAAGAACGTAAAGGTAAACTTGGCCTAGGCACAGCTTACATTCATGGTTTTAAATGGGCCTTAACCCGTGGCTATGATTTTATTTTTGAAATGGATTGTGACTTTAGCCACAACCCTGCCGACTTAGTTAGATTATTAGAAGCCTGCGAATCAAATGCTGATGTGGCAGTTGGCTCAAGATATTGCAAAGGCGGAAAAATAAGTAATTGGCCAATGGGAAGAATTCTAATGAGCTATTTTGCATCTGTATACGTTCGTATGGTTTTATGGATCCCGGTAAAAGATACCACTGCGGGTTTTAAATGTTACAGACGAAAAGTGCTTGAAACTATTGACCTTGACGCTATTCGTTTTATGGGTTATGCATTTCAGATAGAAATGAAATACCGCGCTTATAAAAAAGGCTTTAAAATTGTTGAAGTACCAATTATGTTTACCGACAGGATTTTAGGTGTAAGCAAAATGAGTACCAAGATCTTTAAAGAAGCGTTTTTAGGTGTTGTTCAAATGCGTTTTAGCAAGTAGTCTTTTACTATTTAACCAAACTACCATTTGCCCTCAACAATTCAGTTTCAGCCATTTTAATCGCATACAAAGCATTAATGTACCTTGTTTGAGCATCTTCTAAATTCTTTTGAGTTTCAATGGTCTCTAATAAATTAGCTTTTCCTATTTTATACCTTTCAATTGAAACATCTAGTACTTCTTTTGAATCTTTTAAATTTTGTAATTCAAGATCAACAATTTGTTTATTCAATAAGAAGGTTTTGTAATTAGTATAGACTAACCCATTTACCTTAATTTGCGCCTGCTCTGTTGTATATTTTTGATTAAGCGCTAAAATATTTCTCTCTTTAACTAATTTGTTATTTTTATTGCCATTAAACAATAACCAGCTAGCGGTTATGCCTCCGTTTAAACCGTTTTGCCTGTTTAAAAAGATGATACCTGCCTGACTTTGATTACGGGTAAAATTATAAGCGCCATTTAATTGCACAAGCGGCATATTAGCCGAGCGGGCTTCTTTGATACTTTGCGTAAAGATCAATTCGTTTTGTTTGGATATTTGTATGGATGAATTTGCAGTTAAAGCACTCTTTTTTAATTCATCCATCGAAGGATCATAATTTACAATTATCGAATCGCTGGTTTTATAATCAAAATCTGCCGGTTTATTTAATAAATTATTAAGTGCAACTTTTGAATTAAGTAATTGCAATTCTAATTGAATGATGGCGCTTTTTGCCTTATTCTCATCTGATTGTGACAATAAAAAATCCACTTTTGAATCGGAACCTATTTCTAATTTTAATTTGGCTAATTTTTTGCGCTCTTCATAAATGCTTAAGTTTTGTTTAGCTGCTTTTATTAACTCCAATGTTTTTACTATGTTGTAATAAGTGATTATGATATCATAAACAGTATTCTCCATTTGTTGTTTTAACTCCATAGCAGAGAGTCCTTCATTAAGATCCAATCTTTTTTTAACAGCAAACATTTTTAGTCCATCAAATATCGTCCAGTTGGCATTAAGAGAAGCGCTTAAATTGTTGGTTTTTGCCCCGGTTCTGTCTTGAATAGCTCCGGTATTAAATTCCTGATAAGAATCAAGGTTAGCCGCATTTAAACCGCCATTTAAACTAACGGTTGGCGACATTCCGGCATTCCCAAAATTGTTTTGTGTTTTGGCTATTTCCTGATTGTTTTTTACGATCAAAACTGAATAGTTTTTTTCGAGACCAATTTTGATGGCGTCATTTACAGTTAACAGATCTTGCGCAACCAAATAATTGCAAAAACCTAAAACAATAAAAAAGTATTTAAATAGTTTCATCTTCAATTTTTTTATCTTTTACTAAATAAGAATACATAGCAGGAATAACGAACAACGTAAGTATCATTGATAATAATAAACCACCAATAATAACAATACCCATACCCATTCGGCTTTTTGACCCGGCTCCTAAAGCCATGGCAATAGGCAAAGCCCCTAAAATGGTGGCTAAACTTGTCATTAAGATTGGACGCAAACGCGCCGTTGAAGCTTCAATTAAAGCCTCTTTTACCTTTAATCCTTTTTTACGCAATTGATTGGTGAATTCAATAATTAAAATTCCATTTTTAGTAACTAAACCTATCAACATGATCATTCCAATTTCACTAAAAATATTTAAGGTTTGATTAAAATACCATAGCGAAAAAAGCGCACCGGATAAAGCCATTGGAACGGTTAACATAATAATGACAGGTTCTATAAAACTTTCGAATTGTGCAGCTAACAATAAATAAATTAAAACTAATGCTAACACAAAAGCAAAAAGAATGTTGGATGAGCTTTCTGAAAAATCACGGGATGCACCGGTTAACGCAGTTTTAAAACTATCATCTAAAACCTCTTTGGCAATTTTATTCATAGCGTTAATACCATCGCCAATTGTTTTGCCGGGAGCCAATCCTGCAGAAACTGTTGCAGACTGGTAACGGTTATAATGATAGTATTGAGGCGGACTACTCTGCTCCTCAATAGAAATAATATTATCCAATTGGATCATGTTACCTTTATTATTTCGAACATAAAGATCTTTAATATCACTAGGATCATCTCTTTTTTCACGATTCACCTGCCCTAATACCTGATACTGCTTATCGCCTTTAATATAATAACCAAAACGCTGACCGCTAAGCGCTAACTGAATTGTTTGAGCAACATCAGCGATAGAAACCCCTAATGTTCTGGCCTTATCGCGATCAATTTCAATTACCAATTCCGGTTTATTGAATTTTAAATTCGCATCTACACCCTGAAAGGTTGGATTTTTATTTGCTAACTCTAAAAACTTTGGAAGTTTATCTCTTAATTTATTAAAGTCATTTGTTTGCAAAACGAATTGAACCGGCAAATTACCACGTGGACCGCCACCCGAAGAAATAGATTGTTCCTGGATCACAAACACTTTGCCTTCCGGGAATTGTGAAAGGTTTTTATTGATATAAGTTGCAATATCAGCCTGCGAACGTTTACGCTCACTCGCCTGACTTAACGCTAATCGCACAAAACCTGTGTTTACAGCACCTGAACCAGCAAAGCCAGGAGCGGTTACTGTTAAACATACATTTTTTTCAGGAATAGAATCACCCACAAAAGTAGATATCTTATCCATTAAAGCGTCGGTTGCTTCGAACGTAGTGCCTTCGGGAGCAGTAATACTTAACCTAAGCCAATTACGATCTTCTAGCGGAGAAAGTTCTGATTGCAACTGAGAACCAAAAGCATAAATAGCTATACCCGACACAACTAAAATAACAAGGGCCCACCATCTTTTTTGTAAAAATTCAGTAACCGTTTTTTTGAACCAAACATCTAATGCAACAAAATAAGGTTCGGACCATAAATAAAATTTACTCTTTTTAGTAGGATCTTTTCTGACCAATTTAGCATTTAACATGGGTGTTAATGTGAGCGAAACAAAAGCTGAAATAAGAACGGCGCCTGCCAGCACAACACCAAACTCTCTAAATAAACGACCAACAAAACCTTCTAAAAATATTACCGGCATAAATACGGCGGCCAAAGTTAAGGAGGTAATAATTACTGCCGCAGTAATTTCTCTTGTTCCTTCAATTGCAGCTTGTTTAGGCGATAAGCCTTTTTCAAGTTTCTTAAAAATATTTTCGGTCACAACAATTCCATCATCAACAACCAAACCTGTTGCAAGTACAATAGCCAAAAGCGTTAGTACATTAATTGAATAATCCATTAAGTACATAATAAAGAAGGCACCTATTAATGATACCGGAATATCGATCAAAGGCCTAAAAGCAATTAACCAATCTCTAAAAAACAAAAAGATAATTAGGATAACTAATACCAGAGCTATGGCAAGGGTTTCCGCAACTTCAACAATAGATTTTTTAATGAACCGTGTATTATCTAAAGCAATGTTAATGGTATAATCTTTTGGAAGATCTCTTTTTAAAAC
>JALHPG010000182.1 GCA_022842625.1 Bacteroidia bacterium
TATTTGCTAAAGTTTTAGCTACCTGACCACCTTTAATTCTAAAGTTATAGCAAGCATCGATTTTGTTTTTTATAGGAGCAATTTTTAAAGCTTCATTTAAATCTTCATCTTCAATCCATATACACCAACGCTTCAAATCATACAAATACTCTTTACCACCTGTTGTTTCACGGATAAATTTTTGTGCTTCTGGATATTCGTTAATTAATTTTATCTTTTCGTAATCTTCAAGTAACAAGTGCCCATCATCCAAAGCCATATTCCCAGATACCATTTTAGGGATATTACTTAAACATTCTGCTCTTTTATCAACTATAATATTTTTGTCACTACTCAAATATGGGGTAATGTTTTTGACTGTTAATATAGTATTACCTTCTATGATTGATTTTTTGCATTCCTTTTTAGAATTTACTCCAACTATTGAACAAGTCACACCGGCTTTATTTTTCGCATTATTTGACCATTTAAAGTCTTTTACTGCAAAGAATATTTGATTCCTGTTTTCTTGTAATATAGATGGCCATAGTAAAGAGACGTGTGAGCCTTGACAAATTGAATTTGTTGAAACAAATGCAAAACACGAATTAGAATTAATATAATTTGAAGCCTTATAAAACCAGCAGGATATGTAATCAAGAGTTTTATAATTGGGTAGATGTTTAAATAGCAAATACAAATCTTGCTTTTGTTCTACGTTTTGTTTTTTTTGACCTAAGTATGGTGGATTACCTAAAATATATATTTCATCACCTTCTTTTTTTGGACAAATTTTTTCCCAATTTAAGCGAGTTGCATTACCTTGCGCGATGTTACCACCAGCTTGTAATGGAAGTGTAGGGTTTGCAGTACCGAATACTTGTTTAAACTCAGTATTCATTTGATGCTGTGCTAACCATAATGAAAGTATAGCAATTTCGTGCGCAAAATCGTCTAACTCTATACCATAAAAGCTTGTGAGTTCTATTCCAGAAAACAAACTTGGTTGGTATGAGGCAGCTAAAGTTAATTGGGCTTTAGGTATTAATTCTAATTGGTGTTCTTCAAAACCGGTCGCAATTTTTTGTAGTGAAAGTAATTGTTGTAGAATATTTATTTCTAATAGTCTTAATCCCTTGTAGGCAATAATTAAAAAATTTCCACTTCCGCAAGCGGGATCAAAAATTTTAATCTTTGAAATTCGGTGAAGTAGAGCTTGCAATTTTTTAGGCTCATATTTAGTTGCACCAAATTCTGAATACAAATCATTTAAAAACAAAGGCTCTATTACCTTCATAATATTTGGCACAGAGGTATAGTGTACACCCATACCACCGCGATGTTCTGGTGTAACCACCGCCTGAATCATCGATCCAAAAATATCTGGGTTAATGGCAGACCAGTCTAAATCGCCACTATCAATTAATGCTTGTCGGCTTTTGCGCGTAAATACCGGATTAGTAAGTTTGTTGCGAAATAAACCCCCATTTACATAAGGAAAAGCTTCTAAATGCGCGGACAGGTTTTTGCGATTCTGCGTATCGGTATTAAGAACAGTAAAAAGCTTATCTAAATATTTATTTAAATCGCTTCCATCTTCTTGCGTATGCGAAACGATACCGTGTGTAAATTGCTTTCTTATTGGAAATATATCGGTATCCTCAGCAAAAAAGCAAAATAATATCCGTGATAAAAACACATTAAGGTTGTGAACTTCTAACGGCGTTTTGGTTTGATTATCCTTCTTAATCTCATCAAAAAGTTTCGCCATTTTTTCGGCGGCCTTAACGTCGGCCAGGTTCTCGGTATGGAGCTGCGCCTTTTCCATCCCCGCCCAAGGCAAAAAGAAATCGTAGTGTTTTGCGATTTCAGAAATGGCTATATCTAAAGAATCGCTGGTTTTGGTATCTCTTGCCAAAAGCCTCTTGTAATCTGTAACTATAACGAAGCGAGGATCGTGTTTTGTGGCCGTTGGACTTGTTTTTGTAGCTTCAATAACTGTGTAAAGTTCCTCGGTCTCTACCTCTTTAAAAAACAGCTTTTTCTTCCAGTCAATTTCGCCATTCACTTTTGATAGGTTTAACCCACCCGATTGTAATCGTTTTATGGAAGCTTTCGGGAACCCATAGGCCAGCAATAAATCGTAAATAAAGGTGAATTGGTTAAACGACTTTAGGAGCTTTTGAAGGTTATTTTCTATCTGGGTACTATTCAAGGATTTTGGGCTTTTAGTATCAGTAAATATAGGATTTTTGTTAGATTTTCACCCCCGAAAACGGTATTTTTAATGTAATGAAAAAACAAACGATTTACCTTGACGGATACAAGAAAAAGTATGAAGAGGCCGAGGAGAAGTTAGTCAAGCTAAAAGCTGTAAATAAGCGACTTCGAGAGAAAATCCTATCTTATGAGAAGAACTGGATGCTGGAGTCGTTTAGCTATTACCAAACGCAACTTGTGAAGTACAAGCCCGCATTGAATCCAACAATTGTGCCGGTAAATGCCTCCTTAAACCGGTATTCATTATTATATGAAATTAATCCTAAGGACGTGGTTTGCGTTTTAACGAGCCGCAAAAAAAAGATGATCTACTTAAAAGAACCAATTAAAAACACAGAGGGCCCGTTAACTATTAGTTCCATTGTAATTGTTTATAGGAATAAGTTTACTTTGGAGGATATGTGTGCACAACTCGATAAGCTGAATTTTTGGCTGGTGCAGGTCTCAGACCGGGCTATTGTAAACGTAGATCTTTATCATCGTTTTAAAGACACACTGCAACTTATAGGCTTCGACCAGCAAATAAAAGGTCGAAGGATAACTATCGGAAAAGACTACGTCGAAGACTATCAAAAAGTAAAAGATCACTTTGATGATGTGATTTCATTGCAAAGATTAGTTTCTCGTGGTATTGATTAAAAAACCGGGGGTTTAAGATTTATATTCGCTGAAAAAACACTATGAAAACAAAAGCTTTTGAAATGCCAGATCAACTGGCCAAGTTCGTAAACGATAATAATATCAAGCAGGAAAATATTGTTGCCATCACCGGTGGGGGCAGTAGCTTTATTTATTTATATTATTTCGGATAACTTAACCTTACTAACAACGATTCCCTAACTGTGGAATCGTTGTTATTAAATACAAAAATAACCGGCGGTAATGTTTACAAGAGAAAAATTGAAAATATAGCCTATTATTCATCAAAAAAAAGCCATTCACCCGCTACCTTAAAACGTAAAGGGTTGTATTTACGCAATTTGATTAATCATTGGCAAAAAAGTTTTTTTATTCCTTGTGATAAATGATTTAAAATAAATTAATGCCTTGGAAAATAACGGATAAATACGGCAAACGAAACTTAATCAACAATAGAGATTCCTCCTGGAGGGTTATATGATTCTTCAGGTTGAATAATGCTTGAAACTGGTTTTTCTTTTAACCATTCCAGTATCTCCTTTTTATCAAAAAACAGAAATTTACCTCGTATGAAATGCGGTATCAATTTTTGAGATGTATATTTATATACAGTTGATTTTGATATCCCCGTAAATAAGGATAACTCATCTACATTGAATATAGGTTTACGATTCAGGTAACCCATATCTATATTACTATTGTTTTCGTTTCTGTGTTTGGTCATAAGGATAGAAATTAATTATTGTTTTTAGTATCTGTTTTCAATTTAGCACCTTCCGAGAGTAACCGTCTCTTTCGGTGAAAAAGCAAATACACCGTCATCGGGAAGAACTTTTTACCACGTGGGCTCCGATAACCTTCACTATTTAGTTCATCTGCTGTCTCCTGAAATGTATATCGTAATTTAGTCCTAAGCCTGTATATTTTATCCATTACTTTTTTAGTTTCAGGATGATCATCTGCGTTTTGGCTTTTGATGATATTAGCGTTACGCCTCATAGCATCAGTAAAGTTTTCTGGCTTTCCCAATTTTACTCCACGCTTCTTTAAAACTGCAAGAGCGGCAAGAGTACGGATGCTAATCTTTTTTGCCTCCAGTTCGTGAAAACTGGTTGCTGCGCGGATGTGTTCTGCTGTATCATTTGGAGTATCGACACAAATGAATTTAACTGAGGAGATGAGATATTC
>JALHPG010000183.1 GCA_022842625.1 Bacteroidia bacterium
TTTCCCGTTTCATTGGCAACAATTTTGCGCTCTCTATTTACTTTTACAATATCATAACCCACGGGCGGTCGTGTACACCATTCGCCTTGCATCAAATGTTCTTTTATACCAGCCATGCTTTTTTGCCTTCTTAATTGGTTATCAAACTCACCAAATATAAAAAGCATTTTTTGTTGCATAATTCCCGAAGGATTAGAAGTATCAATAGGTTGAGTAACTGAAATAATTTCTATTCCTAAAGTCCGTAATTGAGAACTTAACCAAATAGAATTTTCATTCCTAGAAAAACGCTCTAAACTATACACTAATATTTTTGAGATTTTACGCTTGGTAGTTTTAAGATATTTAATCATTCTTTTAAACTCTTTACGTTCATCTGTTGCGGCACTTTCATAAGTACCGCCAAAATATTCCTGAATTTTATATTTGTATTTATTGGCGTATTCGTTAATACCATTTAATTGAACTTCCAAGCTTAAACCGTCCATTTGTTTCGCACCTGACACTCTAGTGTAACTAACGCATTCGTCGGTTATAGTTTGAATCGTTTTTTTCCCTTTTCCGAAACTTTTAAAATAATTTTCCATGACTTTGAATTTTTTTGCATTAATAAATGAATTTTGATTTTTAATTCATTCACTTGCTTTTTCATGGCTTACTTTTTAAGTACATTTTATCCCCAGCATTTCAAAGAGCTATTTACATTTTTTAGGTGTAAATATTTATCTTTAAAATCTAATGTACAAAATTTTTGCAACATAAAAAAGCAATTTTACGAACCAATAAAATCGTTTGATTTTATTGGGTTTTGGCGGCTTTCTTTCATTTTAATTTTCGCCAAATAATTTAACTTTGAGATTTTTAAAATAATTTTGAGGGGTTATTATTTGAATACATACCAAACAATAAATTTGACAACCGCTTAATATTTGCGATTATTTTTTCCGCTTGCTCGTCTGTAAAATTTTCAAACCCTTTAAAGGTTCTTAATTTTTCGATGGTTAATTCTGAATTTGATTTTTGATTAACCGATTTTTTTGGTTTCATGGCTGAAAAAATAAATTGCCACTTTTTTAAAATGGCAAAAATTAATAAATGCACCCCGAAGGTGTTTTTATAAGCCTATAAATTTTTTAATGAGGGATCGTTGTGGGAAATTTTGTTATACAGCCAGTAAACAAAGATTATAAGTTGTTATACGCAAAGTACTCCGCAAAAGTTTCTTAATCAGAGCATATTTTTTAGTGTTTGTGATATTATTCTATAATTTCGTGGATGTCTAAATGTTACAATATAATTGCATTATGAATGTTTGTTTTAATAATAAAGGATACATTATTCAAGTATTTTCCTTGTATTATCAAGCTTTCTAGTGACTTTTAAGAAACTTTATTGAATGTTTTGGTTAGTTTAAGCGAAGCTTGTTTAAACTCTAAGCAGACTTTCATGGCTTTAATCGAATAACTTTTTATATAGTTTTTACTTATTTTATTTAAATTTAAGCATGAGTTCGTTTAAAGAAAAAATTAATGAAATAACATCTGATTTAGGTGGAAGGATTAAGAACCCTTTAATTTTAAGTTTTATTTTTGTTTGGTTATATCAGAACTGGAGTTTAATTTTTATTTATTTCAATTTAAACCCAACATTCTCTTTTGGTGAAAAGTTATTTATATTAAGGATATATATTAATTCTTACGGATTTAAAGGACTGTTTTGGAACCCATTGCTTTATGCGTTTTTCTCGCTTATAATTTATTATTTAATTGCTATCACCGCTCAATTAGTTAAATTAATTGTAGGGGAAAGGTTTAATGCAGCTATAATTTTATATTTCGATAAGAGTAAATATATTTTGAGAACAATTCATAAAAAAACATTAGAAGTAAATAGAGAACTAAAAATTAAAGAAGGTGAGTTAGAATCTGAAATTGAAATTAACAAATCAAAACTTCGCCAAAAGGATGCCGAATTAGAAGAAACGCGAAAGAAAAATAGCGAAAGAATTTCCGAAAAAGATAGTGAATTAGGGACATTGAAAGGAGAGATTTTTAATCTCCAAAATGAGAAGTTTGAACTTTCAGGAAAACTAGAAAGAGAGACGGCAAATAGCGACCTAATTAGCGACCAAATTAAGTTGCTTATGAAAAAAGAAATCGATGTAAACGTTGAGTTAGAAAGATTAAGGGAAGATGCAGTTAAATTCAAATCTAGTGAAGAAGTATTAGATATGTTAACAGTCTTAGATGGTAAAGTAGCTTACGGTCATTTATCATTAGACCAACACACTGTTCTTGTAATAATTTTCGGAAATATTAAATGGGATGTCGTTGATGAAAAACAAATTAGTTTAGAAACGTTTATTTACGAAAGAGGATACTTTATTTCACCAAATCGGAGTCAGTCTTTTAGAATCTCAAACGTTTCGTTTGATGATGGAGTTTTAATTTTCAATAAAATGAGCATGGTAAGCCCGGGGATTTCATTGAAAGAAACCATTGTAAAATTAAAAATTGACAATAAGCATGAATTATATGGCTTTGAAGATGAAAGGAAAGTTAAATATATTCATTCAAAATCATTTTGATAATTACGTCAATAATAAAAAAGTATGAGCAATTTTAAAGAAAAGATAAGCGAAATAATGCAGGATTTTGGCGGGAGAATTAAAAACCCTGTGATAGCAACATTTATTTTAGTTTGGATGTATCAACATTGGACTTTAATATTTCGGTTATTTAGTACATATTCTAACTTTTCTGTTGAAGAGAAATTATTCCTTGTAAAAATTTACATCAATCATTATGGATTCTGTGGAATGGTATTCTGTCCACTATTAATTTCCTTTGGTTCTTTGTTCTGTTATTATTTAATAGCCATTATCGCACAGCTAATAAAAATTGTAGGTAAATTTTTGAATTCACTCATCGCTAAAATTGATAAACCCGGTTTTGTCCCATTAGCCGATCTTGAAAGAGAAGAAAAATATTCCAAATCATTAAAATTGCAATTAAAGCAATCTATTGAAGATAACAAAGAGTTAACATACTTTAAGGAGGGGCATGAGCAAACACATAAAGATCTGAAGGAAGAAATTGATGCTGCCAATAAAAATATTCTTAATAACACCGTTTTTAAAGAGAATATTGAGCATACTCTAATGATCCTTTTAGCAAAAGATAAAGACATACAACAAAAAGATCTCTATAAGGATGAATCGGTAATTAATCAATATAATATTACAAATGGCTCATGGGATATTGTTGTATCTATGGTAATTGGTGAGAAAAGTGGACAAAAAATTTCAGTTTCATTTGAGGACTCCATTGTAAAAGAAACAAATGGAAATGATTATGCGAAAATTAAAACCTTTAAATTTTACAAAAGTAGTAGAAGATTAGATCTTGCATTGGAACTAACAAAAGATACTAGATTAGTAATTTATAATTTAATATTAGTAAACAAAGATGAATTAATGGGATTCAAGGATAGCACCAATTACGTTTATTTTAAGAGAACATAAAAAAAGCCCCGATAGAAATTTCTATCGGGGCTTTTAATTTAGCTTTAGTTTTTTGAGAATAACAAAACTAAACAATTTTATTGAATAAGAATGTATTTGGATTTTCTTCAGCAATTACTTTAAAATCGTTTTGTCCTAATTCAGCTTTAAGATTAACAAAAAATTCCCGTTCGCTTTCTTCCTGTTCCACCATGTAAAAATCAGAGCCAAATAAAACTTTCTTTTTTAAGTAAGGATCTTGCAGGGTAGATTTAAGAAGAGGTAAAAGTTCTTTGTTGTAAAGCGTATAAGACACATCGCTATATACATTTTCGTTAGCGTAAATTAATTCCATTATTTTTAAGAACCAGCTTTTTTCTCCGTCCTCATCAATCGTATTTTTTAAATACTTCTCCCATTCATCAAAACCCCCAAAGTGAGCAAGGTTAATTTTAAGTTCAGGGAATTTATGCAAAAGGTAATTGTAGTTATAGGGATCAGTATAAACATCGGTCAGAAACTTATTTTTACGCTGTTTGATTTCTTGGCCGGTAATGG
>JALHPG010000184.1 GCA_022842625.1 Bacteroidia bacterium
ACGCAATACGAGCAGAACGATTTGGATCGTACTCAACTGTTTTCACAGTTCCTTCGATTCCGTCTTTCTCACGCTTGAAGTCAATTGAACGAATAACTTTTTTATGACCACCGCCAATATAGCGCATTGTCATTTTACCTGAGTTATTACGGCCACCAGAAGAATAATTTGTTTTTACAATTAAACTTTTTTCCGGCTTATCGGTAGTAATCTCCTTGAAATCCGCTGTTAGCGTATATCTTAAACTTGGAGTTAGTGGTCTATATTTTTTTAATCCCATTTTAAATTCTTTTTACTAATTATATACTTGCGTAAAAATCAATTACTTCGCCTTGCTTTAAAGTAATAATAGCTTTTTTGTTGCGGTTAACTCTTCCAACAGCAACACCACGAGTGGTATTACGTGTTTTTACTTTACCAACATATTGTTGAGTATTAACCGATGCAACTTTAACACCATACATTTTTTCGATGGCCGCTTTTATTTCTATTTTGTTAGCCTCTTTTGCTACTACAAAGCCATAGCGATTTAATTTTTCGGCTTGTGCAGTCATTTTTTCCGTAATGATCGGCTTTACTAAAATTTCCATCTTACTTATTTAAAATTGTTTCAAGTGCTTTAATTGAACTTTCAGCTAAAATTAAATTCTCTGCATTTAAAATATCATATGTATTTAAATCAGAAGCAGTTACAACTTTAGCACCCTGTAAATTACGGGACGACAAATATACATTTTTATTTGTATCACCTAATACTAACAAGGTTTTTTTATCAGACAGGTTTAAGTTTTTAATTAAATCAATGTAATTCTTAGTTTTTGGAGCTTCAAATGTGAAGTCTTCTAAAACAGTAATTGCATTTCCTTTTGCTTTGTAAGCTAAAGCCGACATACGCGCAAGTGATTTAACTTTCTTATTTAATTTGAATGAGTAATCACGTGGTCTAGGACCGAAAGCGCGACCACCACCAATAAATAATGGCGATTTCATTGAACCGGCACGAGCTCCACCAGTTCCTTTTTGTTTTTTCAACTTTTTAGTGGTACGTGAAATCTCAGCACGTTCTTTTGATTTGTGAGTACCTTGACGTTGGTTAGCTAAAAATTGCTTAACATCAAGATATATACAATGATCATTTGGCTCTACTGCAAAAATTGAATCTACTAGATCAACTTTTTTAGTTGTTTTTTTACCACTTATATTTAATATTTCTACTTGCATGATTACTTCTCAATTAAAATATAAGACCCTTTTGCACCCGGAACAGAACCCTTAATAAGGATCACATTCTTTTCAGGCATAATTTTTACTATTTCAAGGTTTTGAATCTTCTTACGATTTCCACCCATTCTACCAGCCATACGCATTCCCGGCATTACACGAGATGGATCTGAAGATGCACCTAATGATCCAGGAGCTCTTTCACGATCGTGCTGACCGTGAGATTTGTTAGCGTGACCTACTCCACTAAAGTTATAACGTTTTACAACACCTTGAAAACCTTTACCTTTGCTAGTACCAACAACATCCACAAAATCACCTTCTGCAAATAAATCTACTGTTAATACATCACCTAAATTTTTAGTTTCCTCGAAATGACGAAATTCTACAATTTTACGTTTTGGAGTAGTTTTTGCTAATTCAAAATGACCTTTCATAGCCGAAGAAGTGTTTTTTTCTTTCTTCTCGTCGTATGATAGTTGTAAAGCTGAGTAACCGTCTTTTTCATTGGTTTTTACTTGCGTAACTACGCAAGGACCTGCTTCAATAACTGTGCATGGCAAATACTTGCCATTGGCATCGAAGAAGCTAGTCATTCCTATTTTTTTACCAATTAATCCTGACATTTTTGTTTATTTATTTATTGATTTAATTATTATTATTTTCTATTAGTTCGTTAGCTATTTTAAGCCCACTTGCTGTTAAACTTTGATCTCTACTTCTACTCCGCTAGGTAATTCTAGTTTCATTAAAGCATCAACAGTTTTTGATGATGAGCTATAAATGTCTAAAAGACGTTTGTAAGCACATAATTGAAACTGATCACGCGCTTTTTTATTAACGTGTGGCGACTTTAATACTGTGAAAATTCTTTTGTTTGTTGGTAATGGAATTGGACCATTAACCACAGCACCTGTAGCTTTTACAGTTTTCACAATTTTCTCAGCAGATTTATCAACTAAGTTGAAATCGTATGATTTTAGTTTTATTCTTATTCGTTGGCTCATAATAAAAGAACGTATTTATATTAGTTAACTTTTTCTGTTTTACCTTTTGCTTTTGAAATTACATCAGCAGCAACGTTTGAAGGTGCTTCGTTATAATGACTAAATTCCATTGTAGATGTAGCACGACCTGAAGTTAAAGTACGTAACTGAGTTACATAACCAAACATTTCAGAAAGTGGAACTTTAGCTTTAATAACTTGAGCATTTCCTTTTGAATCCATTCCTTCGATTTGTCCACGACGACGGTTTAAGTCACCTACAACATCACCCATGTTTTGCTCCGGAGTTAAAACCTCAATTTTCATGATAGGCTCTAATAATACCGGATGACATTTTGGTAATGCTTCACGGAAGGCGTTACGAGCACAAATCTCAAAAGATAATGCGTCCGAGTCAACCGCGTGGTAAGATCCATCTTTTAAGGTAACTTTTAATCCAACTAAAGGATATCCAGCTAATACACCATTATTTAATGAATTCTTAAATCCTTTTTCTACAGCAGGTATAAATTCACGAGGAATGTTACCACCAGTAATTTCATTTACAAATTGTAAAGATCCGTTTTTAGCGAAATCCCAATCCTCATCAAAAGGACCAACTGTAAATTTAATATCAGCAAATTTACCACGTCCACCTGATTGCTTTTTATAAACCTCACGGTGATCAACAGTTCCAGTAATAGCTTCTTTATAAGAAACCTGAGGTGCACCTTGGTTAACCTCTACTTTAAATTCACGCTTTAAACGATCAACAATAATTTCTAAGTGAAGCTCACCCATTCCTGAAATAATTGTTTGTCCAGAATCATCATCCGTTTTAACACGGAATGTAGGATCTTCTTCTGCTAATTTATTTAAACCTACCCCTAATCTATCTAAGTCACCTTGAGTTTTAGGCTCAATAGCGATACCGATAACAGGCTCAGGGAAATTCATTGCTTCTAATACAATTGGATTTTTCTCATCACATAAAGTATCACCAGTACGGATATCTTTAAATCCAACAACTGCACCAATATCACCAGCCTCTAAAAATTCAACCGGATTTTGTTTGTTTGCATGCATTTGGAAGATACGAGAGATACGTTCTTTATTTCCTGAACGAGTGTTCAATACATAAGAACCTGCATCTAAACGACCAGCATAAGCACGAATAAAACATAAACGACCTACGAATGGATCGGTTGCGATCTTAAACGCTAGTGCGGTAAAAGGTTGGTTAACATCCGGCTTACGAGTAACTTCTTGCTCAGTATCAGGATTTGTACCTTTTGTCTCTGGCTTATCCAAAGGACTAGGCATTAATTCCATAACTAAATCAAGCATTGTTTGAACACCTTTGTTTTTGAAAGATGAACCACAAACCATTGGAACGATTTTATTTGCAACGCAAGCTTTACGCAATGCATCTAATACTTCTCTTTCTGTGATAGTTTCAGGAGCATCAAAGAATTTTTGCATGATATTATCATCAAATTCTGAAACTGCTTCTAACATTTTCTCTCTCCACTCTAACGCCTCATCCATCATATCGGCAGGAATAGGAACTTCTTTATAAGTCATTCCTTTATCTTCTTCGTTCCAAACCATTCCACGGAAGTTGATCAAATCAACAACCCCTACGAATGTTTCTTCAGCACCGATCGGTAATTGCAATGGAACTGCATTACCACCCAAAATTTCTCTTGTTTGTTTAACTACGTTTAAAAAATCTGCACCTTGACGGTCCATTTTATTTACAAAACCTAAACGAGTAACGTTATAATTATCAGCTAAGCGCCAGTTAGTTTCTGATTGAGGCTCA
>JALHPG010000185.1 GCA_022842625.1 Bacteroidia bacterium
ACGGCTTAAACAGCAAATTGGTTAAAGAAAACGGAAAGCTTGTAGAAAAGATCTGGATGGTTGGCGGCATGTACTCACCTGCCATTGAAAAAATAGTAATGTGGTTAGAAAAAGCAGCAACTGTTGCTGAAAATGATGCTCAAAAAATAGCCTTAGAAAAACTGGTTAAATTTTACAAGAGTGGCAATTTGGTTGACTTTGATGAATACAACATTGCCTGGGTTAACGATACAGCAAGCGCTGTAGATGTTGTAAATGGTTTTATTGAAGTGTACCAAGATCCATTAGGAAAAAAAGGTTCGTTTGAATCAGTAGTTTCTGTAAAAGATTTTGAAGCCAGTAAACGTATTGCCATGATTGGTAAAAATGCACAATGGTTCGAAGATAACTCACCACTGTTACCTCAGCATAAAAAGAAAAATGTAAAAGGAATTTCGGCAAAAGTTATTAATGCTTTGGTTGAAAGTGGTGATGCAGCGCCTAGCACACCAATTGGAATTAATTTACCAAACAACGAGTGGATCAGAGAAGTTAAAGGAAGTAAATCGGTTAACTTAGGAAACATTGTTGAAGCTTATGAGCAAGCTGCCGGAGCAAATGTTGTAAATGAATTTTATTACAATGACGAAATTAAAGAACGCGTAAAAAACTATGCTTCTTTAGCAGATAAATTACATACAGATATGCACGAAGTTATTGGCCACGCCAGCGGTGTTATTGAACCGGGTATTGGTCAGCCTCAGGAAACACTTAAAAATTATGCAAGCGCTTTAGAAGAAGGCCGTGCAGACTTAGTTGCTTTATATTATTTATTAGATCCAAAATTAATTGAGTTAGGCGTTATGCCATCATTAGAATGTGGTAAAGCTGCATATGATGAATATATTACAAAGGGTTTAATTGTTCAATTAGCAAGAATTAAACCGGGTAAAGAAATTGAGGAGGCTCATATGCGTAACCGTAAAATGGTGGCTGCCTGGGCTTTTGAAAAAGGTGCAAAAGAAAATGTGATCGAGAAAAAAGTTGAGAACGGCAAAACCTATTTTGTTGTAAATGATTACAATAAATTGAGAGTTTTATTTGGAGAATTACTTAAAGAAATTCAACGTGTAAAATCACAAGGAGATTATAAAGCAGGGCACGACCTAATTGAGAACTATGGTGTAAAGGTAGATCAAGCTTTACACAAAGAGATCCTAGAGCGTTACTCGCATTTAAACATTGCCCCTTACGCAGGTTTTATTCAACCTAAATTAGTACCTGTAATGCAAGACGGTAAAATAATTGACGTTAAGATCGAATACCCAAAAGATTTTACAAGCCAAATGCTTGAGTTTGGTAAGAGTTATGGCTTTTTACCTGTAAAGAATTAATAAGCGATACGAACCTAATTATAAGAAACGTCGGGATTTAATTTTCCGGCGTTTTTTTTACCTAAATAAATCTTCAAACTATGTCTAAAGTTTTTTTAGATGTATACAAAAGCCATTCTTAGTTAATAATTAAAAAAAAGGCTTTGTTTCACAAGTTTTTTAGTTAACTTTATTAGGCGAAATTAAATGTTCCTTTTCAAAAAAAAAATACTCTCTCTTTTTTTCATCGTATTAATAAATACGTTTGTCGCTCAAGTTAATTCACTTGTCTTTGAAAGTGCTAAAACCGGCTTAAACGCTAAAGATGTTAAGATCCTTAACAGAGCCAAAATAAAATTTGAACAAGATCAGTTTCTAGAAGCGCTTCCAATTTTTGATTCTCTTGTTAAAGACTATCCCAAACAGCCTTATTTAAATTACCTTATTGGCATTTGTTATTCGTATGATGCAGACAATAGTCTAAAAGCAATTACCTGTATATCGCAACTTAAGAACGAAGCTGCAAATGTGGATGGTTATAATTACAATCTGGCATATGCCTTCGAAAAAAACGATAGTATTGATGCAGCTATAGAGAATTATAAAGTTGCCTTAAAAATAGAAGAAGCAAAGATCATTAAACAACCATTATTGTTACGCGATATTAATTTCAGAATGAATCGCTGTGAAAAAATAAATGAAAATAAATTCAAAAAAAATAATGTTCAAATTAAAAATCTTGGCAAACCTATTAATTCAATGGCAAGCGAATATGGTCCGTTAATTCCTTCTGACGAATCTTTTATGATCTTCACCTACCGTGGGCCAAAGTCAAAAGGTGGAAAGCAAACGGTTAAAGGAGATGCGATCTCGAATACAGAAGACATAGAACTTTTTTATGAAGATATATTTATTTCAAAAAAAGCAAATGATACTTCCTGGGCAGAACCTACACCAATTGAAAATCTGAACACCAACCTGCATGACGCTGCTGTAAGTATTAATTTTGACGGCACACAACTTTTTATTTACAAAAACACAGGAGGCGGAAACGGCGACCTTTATTTAAGTAAGTTAATTGGCAACAAATGGTCTAACCCTATTTATCAGGTTGGCATAAACACCAATGCCTGGGAAGGTAGTGCCTGTTTTATTCCAAATCAAAACAAAATAATTTTTGCCAGTGAGCGAAAAGACGGAGAAGGGAAAAGAGATCTTTACGAAGCAGAAAGATTAAAAGATAACACTTGGGGAAATATAAAAAATTTAGGGCCGGCAATTAATACAAAATATGATGAAGACGCTCCCTTTATTACCGCAGACGGAAAAACATTGTTCTTTTCATCCAATAACAGCAATAGTATTGGCGGCTACGATATTTTTAGAAGCGATCTGAAAAACGGCAAATGGCAAAGGCCTTACAATTTGGGTAAACCCATAAATACAAATAATGAAGATAAATTTTATACAGTAAGAGGTGATGGAAAAAAAGCCTATTACTCATCATTTAAGGCGGGCGGAAAAGGACAACAAGATATTTACATCGTTGAACCAGGCATGCCCGGTAAGCCTATTTCATTATTACAAGTGGATGGCTTAGTGATGATAGACGGAAAACCAACGCAAGCCGAAATTGAAATTAATTCTATTTTAAAAAACAGAAAATTTAAAACAACCATTAATTCAAATAATGTTACAGGTAATTTTTTAGCCAATTTGCCGGTTGACGATGAGTATGAAATTGTAATAAAAGCAAAACAATTTCCTCAACAAGTAATTGAATTAAATACCGTAGGAATTGATTCGTTTATGGTAATTAATGTTTATGCCGATTTTACCTCGCCGGATTATGACAAAAAAATAAGTGAATTAAGTGCCTCTATTGACGAAAAAAATAAAAAACTGTTCGACAAATTTGATAAAAAAACATTTGCAGGAAATTACGGGAATACAAAAGTTGAGGGGCTCTTCTACAAAGTTCAAATTGGTGCATACAAATTATATGAGAACTTTAATTATAATAACGTTTTAGGGATGCCAAAAATAATCAGACAAACCGACAATGATTACATTACTCGCTTTAGTATGGGTAATTATGAAACATTTAACGAGGCGCAGGTTTTGTTGGAAAAGGTTCAACAAAACAATCTCAAAGATGCTTTTATTTATACCATGTATAATGGAGAGAAAAAGTTCCTGCATCAACTTCTTGAAGAAAAAATTGTAAAGTAATCATTTTTAGTTTTGATTAAAGACACACATAAATTTAAGCTCAGTATAATAGATTCGAAGTATTATTTGGTTGAAATTAAACCAAATGTTCATTTTGAAATTGATGACATAAAACAATTGGTTGAATTTCAAAAAGAAATTTCCGGCATAAAACTCCCGGTATTAATTCTTTGTTTATCAGATACTCATACGGATACTGAGGTTTTAAAATATTTAGCTAAAAACCAAAATAGTCCTTTTAGTAAAGCGGATGCTTTTGTTATTTATTCATTGGCTCAAAAAATTTTAGCCAACGCCTATTTAAAATTTTACCAATCAGAAAGGCCTGTAAAGTTCTTTAATAATAAAGAAGATGCATTAGAATGGATGCAACAATTTATTCAGTA
>JALHPG010000186.1 GCA_022842625.1 Bacteroidia bacterium
AGAGCACTTTTACGAATTGACCTACATTTAAAACAATTGATTTTGTAAAACAGCATGTAAGTTTCTAATTACCTGAAAATCATCAATAAAGTTCGATAAATCCAACCCGTAGGGTACAAAAGCGGATCATTTAACGATGATCCGCTTTTTTTGGTTATAAATTTCATTAAAATCAATAGTTTCAGAATAAAAAGCAATTCGATAATCTCGCCGGCAAAAATGCCTGAATTTCATTTCAACTCAAAAATAACACAATTGTGAGTTCGATGAAGGTTGCCCGAAAACAGAAACTTAACCTAAAAAAACATGAATGAAACGTATAAACGATTCACCTGTGAGGACCTGAGAGCTTTTCGGAATTTCAAAACTATACAGATAAATGGCACAAGAAACTATTGCAAGTCTTAAAAGTCTGTCAATTCTATTTACAACTTACATCAACTAATGATGCTAGAAAAAAGCTAAAAGAAACTTGCAAGAAAAGAAACATAGTAACACAAGAGTAATATTAAAGTAAATACCAATGTGTGAATAATGTAATGTTTTTGCAGAATTATATAACATTTTTAAATCTTAGACCTCTATTCTTGCGCGCTGGGACTTAAGCAGATTCATAGCGATCCTAGTATTATAAAACCAAGAAATGAACGACGACCAAAACAAGCCTAAAACACTTAAAAATCAATATATACCCACGGCAGAATTTTACAGTCAGGTAATAGATAGTTTGCAGGATTATTCCATTTTCACAGTGGATACTGATTTGATAATTAACAGCTGGAATTCAGGCGCAACAACAATATTTCAATATGAAACAGATGAAATTATTGGAGAAAAATTTGAAGTAATATTTACAGAAGAAGATAGAAAAATTGGCGCTCCGGCTCTAGAAATTGAAACAGCTTTGAAGGATGGAAGAGCTGTAGACAACAAATGGCATATCCGTAAAGACGGAAGTAAATTTTACGCATACGGGCTGGTTTTTCCGCTTCTCGGAATAAAAGGCGAAATGCTAGGTTACGTGAAAATCCTAAGAGATTTGACAGAAAGAAAAAAATCGGAAGATTCAATCGCAAAATACGTGAAGGAATTAGAAGAGTTGAACACGCATAAGGAGAGTGTTCTTGCTATTCTCTCTCATGATTTAAGAAGTCCGTTAGCCGGCATTATCAGCACTGCTGAATATTTGAAATTGAATTATGATAAAATAAAGCCGGACGCGTTAAAAGAAATGCTAGACCTTCTTCATAAATCAACAAAAGAAGAATTGAACATGCTTGATTATTTAGTTGAATGGGCAAGAATAAAATACGCAGCAGATGTATTTACTCCAACAAAAATAAAACTTGCAGATTATGTAAAAAAAGTATTTGATACATTGAATGAGAATGCTGCAATAAAAACAATTAATCTTCATCACGAAATCCACGAAAACACCAATGTATTTGCTGATGGAAAAATGGTACTCTCTATACTTCAAAATATAGTTTCTAATGCATTAAAGCATACTGGTACCGGAGGAAATATTTTAGTTACAACAAAGAAAAAAGAGGACAAAATAATTGTTGAAATAAAAGATAACGGGATTGGAATGAGTAAAGAAATACAAGAAAAACTTTTTACTCCACAAGCGAGTTCACTTTCAAAAGCAAGAGAAGATAATAAAGGAGCAGGAATTGGTTTGTTGTTGGCAAAAGGATTCTTAGAAAAAAATAGTGGCGAAATATGGGTAGAAAGCGCTGTTGGTGTAGGATCGTCCTTTTATTTTACGCTCCCTATTGAGAAGCCATTAACGGTAATTGAAAACTTAAAGAAAATTGATGATCTTGCCTAAGTCAGATGTGTTTCTAAATGCACGTATTTTTCACTTTTTGTTTCTACTTCCTATTCAAAGAAAAATGTGCCATAAAGGTCTTGGATTGTCGGCCTTTAATTAGAGATTTCCGGTTTTGAGATTTCATTAAGATTACCGGGCTTTGGAAATCGTTCATTAAGTTCAATAATTCCAACCAAACAGGTAACAACTCCAAAAAAGTCAAATTTTTTGAAGTTTTTTAAGAACATTAAATTGAAATGTTTATTATCCTTGAAGTGAATGATATTAATCAGAATTTGTTCTTCGAATTATCTTTAATTTGGAGCTAAGAAATGAGGTTGAAAAAACACTTTTGAAAACCTTAATTTAAAATCACATATGAATACTACTTATTCAAAATTTTTATTCTTCACAGGCAAAGGCGGAGTTGGAAAAACATCGCTTGCTTGCGCAACAGCAATAAACCTTGCAGATCAAGGCAAAAAAGTGTTATTAATTAGTACTGATCCGGCTTCCAATTTAGAAGATGTATTGGGCTGTTCTGTGGTTGATAAAATAACCCCGCATAAAGAATTAAGCAATCTGTTTACCATTAATATCAACCCCGAAACTTCGGCAGATGAATATAGAGAAAGGGCTATAGAACCTTTGAAAAACAATTCATCTCCGGAAGAAATAAAAAAAATTAAGGAAGGTTTATCAGGAGCATGCACTACTGAAATTGCCTCCTTTGATGAATTTTCGAGATTTATAACCGGAGAAGGAAATCCTGAAAATTACGATACAATTATTTTTGATACTGCACCAACAGGTCATACCATTCGCCTTTTAGAATTACCTGCTGCCTGGGATGATTTCCTTGATAAAAACCCCGGTGGCGCATCATGTATAGGTCCTTCTACTGCATTAAAAAGCAGTAAAGACAGATACAAAAAAGTAATTGCAAGTTTAAGAGATCCAAAGCAAACAACTTTTTTTCTCGTTTCACGTTCAGAAAAAGCATCTTTAAAAGAAGCTAATCGTACCAGCATCGAACTAAAAGAACTTGGTTTAACGAATCAGAAATTATTAATAAATGGCGTGTATGATGCCATTGATAAAAGCGATGAACTCGGAATTAAAATTGAAGCGATAGCAAAGAAAGAATTGGCTGAAATGCCGGAAGCATTAAAGACCTTAGAAAGATCGTTTTACCCCCTATTACCTTATAATGTATTAGGGCTTGTGAAATTAAGATCATTGTTCAACAAAGAGCTACAAAAAACAATTATCGATCAGGAAAAAACAATTGATCAGGAAACTATAAACACCTTAAGCAATTTACATGAATTAGTAGATTCTTTAGAAGCAAATGGCGATAGTGGTTTAATTATGACAATGGGAAAAGGTGGTGTTGGAAAAACAATTGTAGCAGCTTCTATTGCCACCATGTTGGCTCATAGAGGACATAATGTTCTTTTAACAACAACCGACCCGGCTGCACATGTTAAAGATTTTATTAATCAATTAAAAGAATTACCTGCAAACTTAACGGTGGAAAGGATTGATCCAAAAGTTGAAACCAAAGTTTACACAGACAAAATATTTGAGCAGAAAAGTAAAAACCTAAGTGAAGAAGCTAAAAAACTATTGGCTGAAGACTTAAAGTCACCTTGTAATGAAGAGGTTGCAGTATTTAATGCCTTTTCAAAAGCGATCAATAAAGCAAAGCGTCAATTTGTAGTAATGGATACTGCTCCAACCGGACATACGCTTTTACTGCTTGATACAACCGGAAAATATCATAAGGAGATCTTAAAAACAACAACTATAAGTCCCGATAGAATTACTACGCCATACATGGCTTTGCAGGATGGTAATTTTGCGAAAATTCTTTTGATCGCATTGCCCGAAACAACACCAATGCGTGAAGCAGAGGCATTACAAAAAGACCTCAATAGAGCCGGTATTGTGCCTTATGGCTGGGTAATAAATCAATGTTTATCGGCAGTTAAGAATATTAAAGATCCATTATTAAAAAAACGAGCGGCTAACGAAGGCGCTATAATTAAAAACATAAAAGAAAAAATAATAAACAGGACCTATAT
>JALHPG010000187.1 GCA_022842625.1 Bacteroidia bacterium
AACACAAGCGCAAGAAGAATTTAAACGAAAAGTAAGGATCTCTATTGGTAATTTTCAAAATCTTTTAAGGTATAAAAGTTTATTATTTCCAATCTGGGAAGGAACAGCTATTGCCTTTTGGTCTCACAAAGTATTAAGGTGGTTAACTCCTTTCTTTTTAATTAGTTGTTTAGCTTGTTCAATTATTCTTTCCTTTAGCTCTCAATTATTTTTAATTCTTTTTATTACGCAGTTTTTTTTAATGTTGTTCCCACTAATCGATTTTATTTCGCCTTTTAGGTTGCCACTGTTTAAGTTCATTAGCCACTTTTTTTTAATGAATTTAGCTCTTTTAAAAGGCTTTGTAATGTTTGCAAAAGGAGTAGAAACTAGTATTTGGCAACCTACAACTCGTAATATTGAATAAATTTATTTACATATTTTTTTCACTTTTTATTTCTCTTTCCTTTTTAGCTCAAACTAAAAAGGTTGAAAAAGCAATTGTTCCCAAGTCGGC
This sequence comes from Bacteroidia bacterium, assembly GCA_022842625.1. Taxonomy (GTDB): domain Bacteria; phylum Bacteroidota; class Bacteroidia; order B-17B0; family Aurantibacillaceae; genus Aurantibacillus. The sequence goes on from JALHPG010000187.1 coordinate 497, forward strand.
AGCAACAACAAAAACTCAAACTCCAGTTGCAAAAACAATTAATATCAAGCATGCAAATAGTCTCTCGTTCGATAGAGATAAAAGTAATGCTAAGGTGTTAACCGGTAATGTTGTTTGCGAACACGATGGCGCAATTTTAAATTGCGATACTGCCTTGATATTTGATGAAGATCAAAAAATGCAGGCTTCGGGTCATATTGTTATTACAAAAGGCGATAGCATTACAGTTACAGGCGATAAATTATTTTATGATGGTAAAACTAAAATAGCCACGCTTGATAACAACGTTAAGTGTGTTGAAAAAGACATGACCCTAACAACCAATCACCTAAGTTTTGATGTCGGAAAATCAATTGCCAATTATTATGATGGCGGAACAATTGTAAATAAAGAGAATACATTAGTTAGTAAAAATGGTCATTATTATTCTTCTACAAAAGATCTTGCCTTTCATTACGATGTTGAGTTGACCAATCCTGATTATAAAATGAAGTCAGATACGTTGCGCTATAATACAATAACTAAAACTGCTTTCTTTTTAGGGCCAAGTATCATTACAAGTAAAACAGATTATATTTATTGCGAAAACGGTTGGTACGATACAGAAAAAGAAAAAGCTCAGTTTAGCGTAAACGCTTTATTAGTTACATCACAACAAAAACTTACGGGTGATAGTTTGTTTTACGATAGAAACGCACAAACAGGCAGAGCATTCAGAAATGTACGCTTAATAGACACCGCTCAAAAGTCAATCATATATGGCGGTTACGGCGAGTTTAAACAAAAAAGATCAGAAGCCTTAATTACAATTAAACCTATTTATGCAAGAATAGTAGAAGGCGACACGCTTTTTATTGCAGCAGATACTTTATACCATCGCGATCTTGATTCGGTAGATAATTTTTTAAACGCGTATCATCATGTTAAAATTTATAAAAAGGATATGCAGGCATTAGCAGATTCTGCTTCTCTTAACACAAAAGATTCGTTGCTGCAATTGTTTAAAAATCCTTTTTTGTGGAGTAACAGATCGCAAGCTACCGCTAAGCTTATAAAGGTGTACATTGGTAAAAATACTATTAATGGCTTTAAGCTTGAAAGTAATGCATTCCTTATTCAACAAGCCGATTCAATCGATAAATTCAACCAACTATCCGGCAGAAGTCTTGAAGCTTTTATAAAAAATGATACCATCCGGAAAGCGATCGTTCTTGGAAATGCTGAAATGTTGTATTACGTAAAAAATAAAAATAAAATTGGAGCTTTAAATAAAACCACCTGTTCTGAAATAAATATGTGGTTTAAAAATGATGAAATTGATCGTGTAACTTTAAAACCAAAGGTGGATGGCAACATAACGCCTTTAAAGGATGTAGACCCGGCAAATACAAAAATTAAAGGCTTTAATTGGCAATACGATAAACGACCAAAGTCTAAACAGGAACTACACTCCAAAAAATAATGAGTATTAGTATTGTTTTGACAGCTAAATAAAAATTAATCCTTAAAAAACAAGGCTTTTAATTCTGTTGCATCGTCCGGTTTCATTCTTCCGCCAAGTATAAGCGATAATTGTCTTCTTCTTAATGCAGTCTCAAAGCGTTTTTTTTCTTCTTCCGTTTCCGGGATTATTGCAGGCACAGGTAATGGCGATCCATTTTGATCAATGGCCACAAAAGTTAAAATAGCTTCGTTACATTTAGTTTTTTCGCCGGTAACTGTATTCTCAACAAAAACATCTACAAAAACTTCCATACTTGTAGAGAATGCACGACTTATTTTTGCTTCAAGGGTAACTATACTATTTTGGACTATTGGTTTATCAAAAGACACATGATTAATGGATGCGGTTACCACAACACGACCTGAATGACGCTGTGCTGCAATAGCAGCAGTAATATCAACCCATTGCATTAATTTGCCTCCAAATAAATTTCCAACGTGGTTGGTATCGTTTGGTAAAACTACTTCTGTGTTTACTGTAATAGATTGCGAGGGTGTTTTTGATTTCATGTACCTGGTATTTGTTGTATCTTAATAATTAATAAATTATAAAAGCCGTGTAAAATTACTCATAATACTTTATTTTTGTGTTATGGATATTTCATACGTTAAAGCTTTACATATAATCTTTGTAATTTGTTGGTTTGCAGCCTTATTTTACATTGTTAGATTGTTCATATACACCAAAGAGGCTCAGGATAAAGACGAGGTTGCTAAGCCAATATTAACGCAGCAGCTTTTAATGATGCAAAAAAAATTATGGTATATCATTGGTTGGCCGTCCATGATAGGAACCTATGTGTTTGGTTGGTGGATGATCTTCTCAAATATGACCTATTACTTTGCTCAACCGTGGATGTGGCTAAAATTGATAGTTGTGGGATTACTAACCTTATACCATTTTGAATGCCAACGTATTTTAAACGCCCAAAAGCGAGGTGTTTTTAAATCAGGATCCTTTAAGTTGCGCATGTTTAATGAGCTAGCAACAGTATTTCTTGTAGGTATTGTGTTTTTGGTGGTTGTAAAGTCTACTTCAGGTTTATTATGGGGTATTTTAGGCTTACTTGCCTTTGCGGCAGTGGTAATGGCATTTGTTTTTATTTATAAAAAAAATAGAGATAAAGATGGTAAGACGAATAGTCCTTTAGAGGAAAATAAAACAGACGAAGTTAAAAAGTAGTTTTTTTATCGCCCCTTAGCGCTTGCAACAACTGATATAAATCACCTCCATTTATGTTTAATTCAATATTTTTCATGATTGCTTTGTTGTAAATTAGCTTTGGGTGAAAATTAGTGTAATTTCATTTTTTAACTTTTTAATTATTAATTAAATGGAGTTTATAGATTATTACAAAATATTGGAAGTGGATAAAAGTGCTACCGAATCTGATATTAAAAAGGCTTATCGCAAGTTGGCAAGAAAGTATCATCCAGATCTTAATCCGAACGATGTTAATGCAAAGAAAAAATTTCAGCAAATAAATGAAGCCAATGAAGTTTTAAGCGACGCCGAAAAAAGAAAAAAATACGATAAATACGGTAAGGATTGGCAGCATGCAGATGAGTTCGAAAAGGCCGGACAGCAACGTTCTCAAAGAGGTAGCGGTGGGTTTGGCGGTTCAGCTCAAGGCGGGGGAGCACAATATTCTGAAAGTGATTTTTCTGATTTTTTTGAATCGATGTTTGGTGGGCAAGGCAGAAAGAGTAATGGTGGTCAATCAAAATTCAGAGGACAAGATTTTAATGCCGAATTGCATTTAGATCTTAAGGATGTTTTTGTTACTCACAAACAAACATTAACCGTAAACGGTAAAAG
>JALHPG010000188.1 GCA_022842625.1 Bacteroidia bacterium
CTATTAACGTTAACGATTCGGTTACTAAATCTAAATTTGATAATAAATACGGTTGTCGTGAGTCGTTAGTAGATGCTATTCGTAGAGCTACAGACGTTATGATGGCAGGTAAAGTTGCAGTTGTTGCAGGTTATGGTGATGTTGGAAAAGGTTCTGCTCAATCATTATCTTCTCAAGGTGTTCGTGTTATTGTAACAGAAATTGACCCTATTTGTGCTTTACAAGCTGCAATGGATGGTTATGCTGTTCAAAAAATGGACAACGCTGTAAAAGTTGCAGATATTATTGTTACTACAACAGGTAATAAAGATATCGTTGTTGGCCGTCATTTCGAATCAATGAAGCATGGTGCTATTGTTTGTAACATTGGTCACTTTGATACTGAGATCGACATGGCTTGGTTAAATAAAACTTATGGTGCATCAAAAGACACTATCAAACCACAAGTTGATAAATACACTATCAAAGGAAAAGACATTATTGTTTTAGCTGAAGGTCGTTTAGTTAACTTAGGTTGCGCTACCGGTCACCCAAGTTTTGTAATGAGTAATTCATTTACAAACCAAACTTTAGCACAATTAGAATTATGGACAAACACTGCTGCTTACGAGAAAAAAGTATACGTGTTACCAAAAATTTTAGATGAGAAAGTTGCTCGTTTACACTTAGAAAAAATTGGTGTTGAGTTAGATACTTTAAACAAAGACCAAGCTGATTATATCGGCGTAAAAATTGAAGGTCCGTTTAAATCTGACGCTTACAGATACTAAAATTTAAAATTATATTTTATTAAAATGATCCGCCTAGTGCGGATCATTTTTTTTAAAGCAATTGCTAAATGAAAAAAATAAAGTTTGCGCTCATCGTTTTTGTTTTATTGGTTTTTAATGCTTGCGGGCCAACGCAAGACGAGGCTATAAGTTATAATGACGGTATTATGAATATTATTGATAGTCTTACAATTGAGCATGAATTATTATTAGATCAAATAGATGGGCATAATATAGATTCGCTTAAACTCACTCATAAATTATTTTCAGAAAAAGCAAAAACAAGTTTAGAAAGGGCCAAAAAAATTGAAGGCTTCGCTGATAAAAAAGATTTTAGAAATGCTGCGCTCGAGTACTTTACAACCATGAATTATTTGGCAGATAACGAGGCAAAACAAATGGTAGAAATAATGCGAAAAGACAGTCTGCAAATTCCTCAGAGCGATGTGGATGAAATAAATAAACTGGCCGCAAGCTTTGATGAAACTTACGGAAAAGTGTACGATAAAATTTTAGCTGCTCAAATAAAATTTGCTTCAGAATGGAAATTTAAATTAGAAGAGTCAAAAAAATAAAATTTTATTTCTCTTTTTTCAAGCTCCTGATCATCTCGCCAAAATTCATTTTTTGATGCATGGCATTAATGGTGTTTACAATGCGGCCGGCTTTAGTAGCAGCACCTTTGGCGGTGTATATGTAACGGTGAAAATAATTTTGATGCGAGAGCAATAACGAATTAAATTGTTTTAAAGCAATTTTATCATCATTTAAACAATCCAATAACTCTTGTGACTTTAAAGCTTCGCTGGTGTCTAACTCAAATTTTACACTCACCATAGCGCCTTCTTTTTTTCCTAATTTTTTTCGGAGCTCGGCATTAATTGCAATAATAAAATTACCCTCACCTATTGGATACACTGCTAAACGATCAAAAGCAACATCATCCATCACGCCTTTTATTCTGAATTCTTTTTTGTTCTGTAGTTTCAGTTTTAAAATAATATCCTGCGGAATATCAATGTATGTCCAACCGGTTTTTTCACCCTTGCTGGCAAATTTTTGTATGATGGATTTGAAGGAAAACACGTTTAAATATAGCCACTAATTTCACGAATTATACAAAACATAGCCTAAAGATTTTTTTATGTACTTTCGGCATACTTGCATGATGGAAAATTAATTACGATAGATTATCCGGAAAATTTAGTGCAAATTAGTGTAATTCGTGGCTAAGTTTTTTGCAACTCAATAACCGTTATCTCAGGCCAAATGCCTAAACGACCGGGATAGCCTAAAAAGCCTAACCCACGATTAACATATAAAAACTGTTTATCTTGTTTATATAAACCCGCCCAGTTTTTGTATAAATATTTTATCGGACTCCATTTAAAACCCGGAATTTCTATACCAAACTGCATGCCGTGTGTGTGACCACTTAAAGTAAGATCAATGTTGGGATAATCTAAAAGTACTTGCATATCCCAATGACTGGGGTCGTGACTCATTAATATTTTAAACGGATAATCTTCTGCGCCTTCATAAGCTTCTGTCATTTTACCGTAACGTGGAAAACGCATGTTACCGCCCCAATTCTCAATGCCTAATAAACCAATTTTGGCACCATCTTTTTCAATGGCCACATTTTCATTCATTAATAATCTCCAGCCAAAATCTTTTTGTTTTGCTTTGAGCATTTCTAAATTAGCGCGCTTTGCTTCCTTACTGTCCCACTCAACATAATCGCCATAATCGTGATTACCCAAAACAGAATAAACACCATGCGGCGCTTTTAAACTTTTAAATAAATGTTCATGTCCATCAACCTCTGTACTCACGTTATTTACAAGATCTCCGGTAAATAAAATAATATCCGCATTTTGTTTTGCAACAATATCAAAAGCCTTCGTTAAAGCATCGCCATTAATAAAAGAACCGGTATGAATATCCGATAGTTGAACAATTTTAAAACCATCAAACTCAGGCGGCAAATTAGGCGACGGCACCTTTACATTGTGTACACGGTATTTATAAGCCCCACGCACCATGCCGTAAAGAAATCCAACAGCAGGAATAACCGTAAATGTAACTGCTAACTGGCTAAAGAATTTTAATCTGCTTATTCCTTGAGCTGCATCAACCACTTCGCCTTTCTTGTGAGTAAACAAAGAGAAGATCCATCTAAATAAACGAATAACATCATCTATCAATAAAAAGCTGCTTCCCAAAAGCTTACAAACCATTATTATCAAAGCAACTGAAGAAATGTATCTGAAAAAATTATTCCAGTTTGGCGGTGGATAAAACAACGAAACTAAACCAATAAGAATACTAAAAGCCGCAAAGCCATAAGCAGTGTAAAGAATGCCGTTTTTTTTGCCTTGTGAAAAATCTTGAACAAATGTTTTTACTGCTTGTAAAAAATAAAATTCAACAATAACAATAAGTGTGAAAAAAATTAAAAACCGAATAAACATAGTGCCGTAAAAATAAACAATAAGCGTCACCAAAAAGTCATAAGTATCTACATACCAATGTTAATTAATTCCAAAAATAAGGGTTTCTTGATTGAAGGTTTCTGCTATTTTTGGATTATATTCAATTTGTAGAGTAATTTTAGGTATGGCAAACAAAATAAAAATAGGAATAATTTTTGGCGGGCAAAGCAAAGAGCGCGAGATCTCGTTTGCCGGAGGAAGAACGGTTTACGACAACTTAAACAAATTTTTATTTGAGGCTGTACCTGTATTTGTAGATAGTTTTGGAAATTTTATTGAACTTAAATGGGAATATATTTACAAAGGAACCATTCGCGATTTTTACCCCCCGGTTGAATTTTTACCTAATAATTCTCCTTTTCAGTTATACGCCGAAAACCTAGGCGATTTGAACGAAGAGCAACAAAATAACCTTATTGCCAAAATTGGAAAAAAATTATCGCCTACTGATCTAAAAACAAAAATTGATTTTGCATTTTTATGCCTGCATGGTCCCTATGGCGAAGATGGTCGCATACAGGGTTTATTCGAATACC
>JALHPG010000189.1 GCA_022842625.1 Bacteroidia bacterium
TCTTAATGTCCTTTGTCATCCCGAAGCATGAGGGATCTAGATTCCTCCTTTCGTCGGAATGACAATACATGAATAAAATTTATAAAATAAAAAAAGCCCTTAATTTCTTAAGGGCTTTTTTTTATTAAGTAGTTATAATTAAAAAGCGTAACCTAAATTCAAACCAAAACCTCTAAAACTTGTCATTGGAATTCCTTTTATCACAGTTCTAAATGAATTATCCGTAATGGTAATATCAACCGCACCATTTGAAAAACGACCAAGCTCACTTAGATTATTAGTTATGTCGTTTCTCAAATCCAACTGTTCTTGAGCGCTCAGTTTAAGATTTCCGGTAGTTTCCTTAGCACGAATATCGATCTTTGATGTTCCGGCTCCAAAACCTAAGATCCACCAGTCTATAGAAAAATGCTTACCCACTAACCATTGCGAGCCGATCATTAATCCTGCAGTAACCCCCGAATAAGAGATGCTTGCATCGTATTCCCATGCATTAACATTGTTATTATAATAATCTATGTAGCTAGCCTTTAAAGTGTATTTAGAATACCTTAAGTAAGGTGCTAAATAAAAACCGTGCGGTGCCTGATGTTCCACTTTTTCTCCAGGATAAAAACGAAATTCAGGAGTAACTGAAAAAGCACTGAATTTTGGTAATGTATATCCATCTGTATTTGATGAAGGGTCGAAGAAAATTGAAGGTAAAGATCTTGGAAAGAAAAAACTAAATCCTAATGCCCCCGACATGTTCTTATGAAAAGCGTATTCATATTGTAAAGAAATATTTGTAAGTGGCAATTGTGATAAATTAAGTTTAATAACTTGTTTAGCTTGTTTTACCGGTTCGTCGGGTTTTGCTAAAAAGTCTTTTTTCTTTTTAATATCTACCAACTCATCCTTTTTAAAAAAGGGAGTGTTTTCAGATTTTAATTGCATTGCAAATGCTAAAAAAACCGAAGCAATAATTAGTATGTTTTTTTTCATATAATTTTATGTTTAATCAAATATAACATATTAGTTAGTTAAAAAAGAAAAAGTTTAAATAAATTCAATATTAATAATACTACAAAACCAAAAAGCCCATCATGTTATTACATGATGGGCTTTTACTATATAGGGTTATTGATTATTTTTTAGCTTTTAAATAATTCTCATTTACCTTATTCCAGTTTATTACATTAAAAAATGCAGCCATATAATCAGGGCGACGGTTTTGGTAATGTAAGTAATAAGCATGCTCCCAAACATCCATTCCTAAAATTGGTGTACCTTTGCACTCTGCTATATCCATTAACGGACTATCTTGATTTGGTGTACTGCAAACGCATAATTTACCATCAGCTTTTACACATAACCAAGCCCAGCCGCTACCAAAACGTGTTGCACCTGCCGCTGAAAAATCTGTTTTAAATTTTTCGAAACCGCCTAATTCAGCTTCAATAGCTTTACCAATTTCGTTTGTTGGAATACCACCTGCGTTTGGTGCCATTATTTCCCAAAATAAAGAGTGGTTGTAGTGACCACCACCATTATTTCTAACCGCCATTGGGTATTTAGAAATGTTTTTTACAATTTCTTCAATACTTAATTTTTCTGCATCTGTTCCCGCTATAGCGTTATTCAAATTTGTAACGTAAGCCTGATGATGTTTTCCATGGTGGATCTCCATTGTTCTTGCGTCTATATGCGGTTCTAGTGCGTTAAACGCATAATTTAATTTAGGTAATTCAAAAGCCATAATTATATATTTTTAATTTGTTTGTTTATAACACAAAGCTAACATTTATACCTTGTCAAAAACAAAAAAGCCCCCAAAAAATTGGAGGCTTTTTATTAAATTAACGTTAGTTATTATTGTTTTACGATCTTAATAACCTCAATAGAGCTTGTTGATTGAATTTTAATGTAATACACGCCGTTTGCTAATGTATTGATATTAAAATCAACTTTATCATTTGAAGTAGTATTAGCTAAAACAATTCTACCAGTTACATCTATTACTTCAATAATTTTTGTTGAACCATTATTTAATTCAACTGTAAATACTCCTGTAGTTGGATTAGGATAAATCATTACTCCAGTTAATGAAGGTAATTTACTATCAATACCAGTACATGCAGAAACAGATTGGGTAATAGTTGCAACATTTGAACAACCGTTGGCAGTACCAGTTACAGTATAAGAAGTAGTAACTGTTGGAGAAACTGCAACTACCGAAGTTGTTGCAGAAGTATTCCATGAATATGTACTAGCACCGCTTGCAGTTAAGCTTGCGGTTTGACCGGTACAAATTAAACTTAAAGATGTAACGGCAGTAACTGTTGGATTAGCATTTACAGAAACTGTAACCGCCGCACGTGAAGCAGAAACACAACCTAAACTACTTATCCCGTAAATTACAATTTGACCATTACCGGTTTGAGTACCGGAAGTTGTAGTACCGCTAATTAATCCGGTAATATAACTCGATCCGCCGGCACCACTTTGTCCGGTAAAACCTCCACCATAAGTTCCTGTTGCCCCAAGTGTTCCGCCGCCAACAGCACCTTGACTTGCAGTTTGATTGCCGCCTTGATTGGAAGCTACTTCAGAACCTCCGTTACCTCCAATACCAAGAGCACCTGCGGTTCCATTATTTCCGGGTGCACTTGCATAAGTAGAAATACCCGGAGAGCCACCGGCTGTTTGATCGCCTCCCAAAGCTAAAGTTGTAGATGTAGAAGGCCATGCTGCTCCGCCTCCGCCGCCATAATAACCGGCACCACCGCCACCACCAGCGCCTCTGCCTAAACCAGAAACTCTATTACCTCCGGCACCACCGCCACCGGCAGCAACTATAACACGATTTGCTAATGCTACACCATTTAATCTAATATCAGAGGCCCCACCACCATTACCTGCACCACAGGTAATACATGCTGTGTTTGACGCAACACCTCCACCATTATATCCATTTGTACCGCCAACATAAACATTTAAAACATCGCCGGGAGTAACTGTAAGGATTCCTGCTGCGGAACCACCAAAACCACCTGCAACACCCTGTGCATTTGCACCACCTTGTGCACCTGCTGCCATAATAGTTACCTGAGTTACACCAGGTGGTATAACTACTTGTTGCATTGCACCGGTATAATTAATAGCCAACGAAGCTCCTGGGGTAGAATTTACATAAGCCTCAGCATAATAGGTTGTTGTATTAACTGGCGTAATTGGGAAATTTGCACCACTCGCACTTGTTCCCGTTGCAACACCTGATGTTGCCACAGTGTACCACTTGATAGAACTACCAATGGATGTTGCGTTTAAAGAAGTTGTTGCGCCCGAGCAAACAACACTTGGAGTAGCTATAACAGAACTTGGCAAGGTACACTGACCAACCAAGTTATTTATGCTACTAATTACAATTCCTGTAATCAATAATGATTGTAAATTTATTTTCATATGTATTTGTTTTTACCAAAAATAATAAACTTTTACAATTTAACAAGAGGTAATCCGCAAAAAAAATCAATTGATTAAAATCATAAAAAGAAAAATCCCATCTTTCAAAAAAGATGGGATTTTTAAAAATTAAAATAACTAAAAATTATTGTTTCACGATCTTAATAACCTCAACAGTTTTATCTGTTTGTATTCTAACATAATAAATTCCGTTCGCTAAAGTATTAATATTAAAATCTACTTTTTCATTCAATGTTGTTTTACTAACAAGAACACGCCCTGTAAGATCCATAACTTCGATGATTTTTGTTGAACC
>JALHPG010000190.1 GCA_022842625.1 Bacteroidia bacterium
AAAGTTTTCATTAAATCCGCTAGCTCTTTGTTTTCTTTAGCCAGTTTTTTATTTTCGGTATTAAGCGAACTAATTTCGTTTTGAATGAAATCTAATCTTGATTTTGGCAACACATCTAAGATCACTTCGTTAGAAATGCGTTTAATTTCTTTTTTGTGTGCCGAAATTGAAATGTCGTTTTCTGAAATATCTATATTATTAAGTGCGATCTTTTTCTTTAAGGCATAAATTTCTTTTACCCACCAATCGTCTCTCGAGCCACCAACAATGCTGCCAATACTAATAGATTGAGACGAAGAGTTGGTGCTAATATCATCATCCCTATCAAGTGCGTATGAAAAAAGTGTATCGTTCTGTTTTATCCTGTCTCCTTCTTTAACATAAAATTCTATAATTCGAGAATCATCTGTAAGTCTTATTCTAGTGCTTTCAATAATTACGTGCCCATAAGCATGAATATACATGTACTTTGTTATGAAGTAGTATAATAGGAAAATTAGAAAAGACGAAAGCAAGCCCAGGTATAATATTTTATCCCAGTTACGCTGTTTTTTTATTTTTTGTTCATTAACAACTCGTATTAATGCTTTATTTCTTTGAAAGTTTACACTTTTCATTTTTTACTTTTCTTCCTTCACGTTAATACTTGTGTTATCAAATTTTATCAGATCATCCAGATCGTGATAAGCTGTTTTTTCAAAACCTAATTTTTTAAATAATTGATCCATTTCCGTTCTGTTTTCAAAATCTTTTGTTCTTAAAGCCAAAACGCATTTTGATTTTAAGATAGCTTTTTCTTCAGCACTTTTCTTGATTATAAAATCAGCAGATACATTTTCGTACGCCATTAAGTAAACGTGGTTACACTGTTTATTTAATTCCTCCAAAATATTTTCAGGGTATGATAGTGGGATAGAAACCGAGAGTTCCAGCTTATTATCATCCGTAAATTTTTTTGCCTGTTTTAGAACAGTAATGTAGTTTTCAAAAAAAGCTTCCTTGTTTTCTTTAAAGCCGTTTAAAGTATGCGGCTCAAGGTCAAGGTGAATCCCTTTTACAAAAGACATTTGAACGTTACTCTTTAAACTGTCTAAGTAGCCAACCAAACCGGTGTTTAATAATTTATTACTGCCAAGCATGAGGTGAATTGATGAAGCATAGTTTTTGGAAATAAAATCAGAAACCTGTTGTAAATAAATTTTGTTGGTATTATACGAAATTAAAATTGGGTCAAATTCGTTTACCTTGCAATATTCGTTAATAACGGTTTCGGAGTTGTTTTTAAACGCATCGCTCCAAATATAAACCGCTTTAAACGGAGGGTTTGATGAAGTGATGTTTAGGTTATTTAAATTTAAAGGCTTTGTGTATTGCGAGGTGTTTACCGACGGAAGTTTTGTTTTAAGCGTTAACAAGATCTTATACATATCTTGTTTTAAGTCAAGCAACTCAATTGCGTTGCTCCAAAAATCGTCTAGAATAAACAACGCTGTGTTTGGATTAAACTCAATATCATTTAAATTGTGTTTTGCTCTTTCGGTTCTTAGCAATTCTAAAAACACTAAGCGTTTATGATAAAGGTTTTTAAATTGTTTTAATTTATATTGGTATTCATAATAATAGTTTAAAAGGTTAATTTGAAGATCTTCTTGAACAGACGACTCTTTTTGGTTTGCAAGTTGGTTTTGAATTATATAATATTCTTTTTTTTCTTTTTGGTTAAACGCGAGCGGAACAGATAAGTTAAGTCCTAACGACATAAAAGTTCGGTTTGGAGAGACGGTGTTGTATACATCATAATAACTATAACGGGCATAGGTGCTTAAACTTACATCATTAATATAGGAAGATTTTATTTTAGCAATTTCTGCACCCGAATCTGAGGTTGTGTCTATGGTTTCTAAATTAGCACTTTTAAAAAGGCTGTCTAGTGAAATTTCAAGAATAGGCAGATCAAACTCAAAATTCGATTTGTCTTTTATTTGAGCTTCGTTATAATTTTTATATAAATTATATTGTGCATTAATGTCTGTTGTGTTTTGTATAGCCTTTAAATAATCATCTTTAGTTATGTGTTTGATAGACCACAACTTTTCTACAGTAATAGTTTGTTCGTTGTTTAGCTTTTTACGACTATCTAAAATTTCTATTTTCTTTTTATTAAAGTGACGAAGGATCTGCTCGGTTTGCTTTGTTTGTATGGCGTTTACGGTGGCACTTGCCTGTTTTTTTTCGAGAGCTTCGTATTCTAATTTTAATATTTTGTTTTTTGTTTTGTTTTCAAAGAACCCGTTTTTTAGAATGTCCCATTCTAATCCCGTAACCGCCCTGCGTTTAAAAACAATAATATTTTCCGGATCGGCCACCGGTGAATTAAAGTTTTCTTGATAATTGAGCGTAAACTTTAACCCAACATCTTTTTTGTTTATTTGTTGTTGCGTTTTGTTATAGCGCAGTTGTAATTCTTTTTGGTTTTGTTTGTTTGTGTTTTGGCTAAGGATAAAGGGATCAGACTTTAGGGTTAATGTAGAATCTACAATATAAGTATCAAATAGTTTGGTATTATTTGTTTCCCACAAATAGGTTAAAGATTTAATATAACCCGAAACGATGTCGTTGTTTTTGTTTTCTTGTGACACAGCAAAAAAAGTTGCTGCAAAAATCAGCGCAAAACAAAAAACAACTTTTTTATAAAGAAAATCCGACGAAAACATATACCGTTTTAAAACAGAGGTTAAAGATAGCCTTTTTTCTAATCTATTATTAATCAAAAAATTATATAATTATTGTTTTAATGTTTTGTGTATAAGTTTTTTGTTCGTCGAAATTTTTAACTTGTTCTTTCATTAAAACTTATTCACGTTTTTACGAACACGCTAAAAATATAAATCCTGTTTTTTTAAACAAAAAATCTACTTTTACATAAATTAAAGTAAAATGGCAAATATTTTTGAATTTAATGGTTATAAGCCGGTAATAGACCGCAGCTCTTTCATACACCCAAACGCAACTGTTACGGGCAATGTAATTATTGGTAAAAACGTATATGTTGGTCCCGGTGCCGCTATTAGAGGCGATTGGGGTCAGATCATTATTGAGGACGGGTGTAACGTTCAGGAAAACTGCACCATTCATATGTTTCCCGGCACAACGGTTTTGTTAAAGGAGTCGGCGCATATTGGCCACGGTGCCATTATTCACGGCGCAACTATTGGCAAAAACGTTTTAGTTGGAATGAACAGCGCAATAATGGATAACGTTGTTGTTGGTGATGAGTGTGTTATTGGCGCTTTATCTTTTGTTCCGGCAGATACAATAATTGAAAAAAGAAAAGTTGTTGTTGGCAATCCGGCTAAAATAATTAAAGATGTAACAGACGATATGATTGCCTGGAAAACAAAAGGAACAAAACTATACCAACAGCTTCCTGCCGATTGCTACAGCTCTCTAAAGCCCTGCGAGCCATTAAGGAGAGTTCCGGCATTTAGACCACAACAACAAGATGAATATAAAACTTGGCAAAAAGAAAAAACTAAAAAATAAAAGAACGTTTATTCTAATCAGCAAGTTCCTTTTTTATAAATTTTCCTAACGAAAATCACACAATAAAAGGGTTTTTTTCTTTTAAAATCCATATTTTTTGCGTTAATTTAAAGTCCTAACTATGTTATTTTTATGGCTAAAACTAAATCAATATTAAACGCAAACTCTACAAAGTTTTTATATCAATAT
>JALHPG010000191.1 GCA_022842625.1 Bacteroidia bacterium
TTTTTCAGGGCAACGCCCTGGTTTATAATAGCCTAGGGCAACGCCCTAGGTATCAATACGTTATGATGCAGGCTGAAGGCCTGCTTTATAGTGAAAAATGCGTAAATCTTATGTGATTATTTCTACTAAATAATATGACAAAATTAAAAGCCTGTGTGTGGGTAACCTAAGATACAAAACTAACTCCACAGGAATTCTTCTCTAACTTCCTCACAGCATAAGCACCGTATCTTTCGGAGTTTGAATTACTATAATAATCATTGACATGTAATTTATTTAAAAAATATACCCCGAATCGGCCAGCATTGTCATTCTCTTTGCAAAGTATATTTATGTTTTCAAATTTTATTTCAAATTTTAGGTAATCAAAGTGTTTTGGCGATTTTAAATTCGTCATAGTGCTGCAAATCATTGCTTCAATTGTTTCCGGAATATCGTATTCGCCGTTATCTATGCATTTAATGTTTTTAATCATAGTTTGGTGACTATTAATACTTTGATATGCGCTCCCTGGAATTGGATATTTTGTGATTGCTACCCAGCCCGATTTTTGAATTGGTAAATCTTTATTTGAATTTCTCTCTAAAGCTTTACTCTCATCCTCATCAAAAAAAGATGACTGCTTTACTTCTATAAGTTTAGTAAGTTTATCGAAACTACTGCTAGTCAGACCTGCCTGCAGCCAGACAATATCATGAGTTTGACCCCATTTTTTTCCGGAAAATATCGTGCAATCACTAAAATATAAATTGCCAATATCATCAGGTAACTCTTTAACTGCTACACTCTCATCCTCAAGTTTCAAAGCCTTATTCCCGAATTGGTGAATGTAATCTTTAGGATTAACCGCATCTAGATAAATCATATTTTTAAAATATTGGCGCATTTCTTTCGATGCAATCGCCTGACTCCACTGTGTGGTAACCAAGGCAAATGTCTTCATATTCTTAATAGTTAAATTGGAGCAAATTAGTCGAACGACATCATTTGGTAGAACAAAGTTATTATTTCGTAACAATCTGCGTTTTGATTCTTTTTCAATCCTTGCATTCACTGCCTCCTGAACCAAAATATTAAGTTCGTGCATTGTTGAAAACTGTTTGACGAGTTTGAAATCTTCCAATTCGTTTTGCTTGGTAATTTCGTTTATGCTAAGCTTAGATTTTAATGCTTCTATTTCACTTTGCAAACTGTCCTGCTGGCTTTTGAATTCTTCTAATCTTTTGATTTCTAAATTTAAATTATTCGCTTGTTCTTTGGATTTTTCCATTTTAAAATTTAAATC
This sequence comes from Bacteroidia bacterium, assembly GCA_022842625.1. Taxonomy (GTDB): domain Bacteria; phylum Bacteroidota; class Bacteroidia; order B-17B0; family Aurantibacillaceae; genus Aurantibacillus. Next base: position 1,286 of record JALHPG010000191.1, read on the forward strand.
TTCCAATTCTTTTTGATTGGTAATTTCGATATTGCTAAGTTTAGATTTTAATGCTTCTATTTCAATTTGCAAAATATCCTGTTGGCTTTTGAATTCTTCTAATCTTTTGATTTCTAAATTTAACTGGTTCGCTTGTTCTTTTGAGGTTTCGATTTCATTTTGCAAAGCGTTGTTTTGACTTTTTAAACTTGTCAATTCTTCTAGTTTTTGATTATTGAGTTGTTTAAAGGCATCTAGTTTTTTAGTTTTATCTTCATTATCTTGCTTTAAAACTTGTCTGATTTGGATGATCGCGAAACCCGTTAGCCCAAGCATTACAAGACTTGAAAATAAAAGAATAGGAGCGCCAAGGGTAAGAATGGCAGTTTTTTGAATAATGGTGTGTAGTGTAAAAGCTGACGATAAGGCAAAAACGCTTCCGAGTGACATTAAAATGGGCAACACAACATTTCTAATCAATTTAATGCTTGGAGAGTCTTCGGATAATGACTGATTAAATTCAGTAAAATTAATGATGTTTGTTTTGATCGGATCCATTGAATTAACCTTTTTTTAATATCTTAATTTAAAGAGAATATTCATTATCTCAAAAACACACAATAAAATCAATAAATAATTAATTCAGGAGGAATGAGTGAATTGACATAATTGTAAGTTTTTTTTAAAACTCATGGTAACTTACGTATTTTCAAAGTTGCTATAAAGAAGACCTGGAGCCTTTTTACAATTTCCGGCTGCCCGAAAGGACTTATCGATATGGTACCGGAAGGGTTTAAGCTGCTTGGACATAACATTACGCTAAAAGGCTTTTGTGCCGAATGCTCCGTCTAAACAATTTTATCTAGAATTGTAGCTTAGACTTTAGTCCAATGTCGTTAAGTTAGTGTAAGTAATTGATAACCAACTAATTATTCAACATTTCGAAAGGAAAACCCTCATTGGGATCTGGCTTAGGGTGTTGATTTAACCGAAAAAGCCCAGTCGAATGCGATGTCAAATTTTGTCCTTATTTATGCCGTCCTTTTAGGACTCATTTTTTGGTTATGAATTACCCAGGCCTTTCGCACTCGCTTCGCTCACACTTCAACCTCGGCTATAATATTTCAGCCCTTCGGGCCTTAGAACATTTCCTGAGGTCCGAAGGACCAGCATATTATAGCCCAGGTCGAAGTGTGAGCGAAGCGAGCGCGAAAGGCCTGGGTAATTCATAACCAAAAAATGAGTCCTGAAAGGACGGCATAAAAGGACAAAATTTGTGATGATATTAGACTGAGATTTTTCGATTAAATCGACACCCTCAACAGCTTAGTCTCAATATTTTTAAACAATTAACTATCAGAAACTTACACTAACTTAATGACATTGGACTTTAGTCAGAGCTACAAACCAAGTGCTAGAGATAATTAAAGTTGTAGTTATATTGTAGAGGCTGTTTTGGGGGTTCTTCTTCGTTAACTTGAACAACCAAAGAATTAAGAAGACATCCCAAAAAAATTGCTTCAAATTTATTGGGATTGAATTTTAAAGCAATTAAAGAAACATAGATCATAGCTTCAATCTTATCAAGCGCACGATAAACCCCATTCACACATTTATACTTAGCATCTTTTGTTATCGCTACCCAACCGGATTCATCGATTGTTTCCGTACATGAATAAGTGCAAATTTTTTCGTAAATATTGGGATTAAGTTCTCGAAACTTTTCTTTTAATAGCTCAAAATAATTACCCATAAAGTCTTCCGGAACCCAAATAAGGTCATGAACTTCTCCCCATTTTCTTCGATAAATCATCGAGGAGGAAGAATTAAAAATCTCATTTATTTCATCGGACAAAGATTCTGAAGCACTTTCATTGCAATTTATGCCATAATGTAATGAAAGTTTAAAATAATCCTTCCAATCTTCAGCATTGAAAGAGTTATTCTTATAAATCAAATCTTTTAAAAATTTCGAATCAGTTTTTACAAGATTCCATTGCTTACTAACTTGACGGCATGCAAGAAAATCCTTGTAAGGCAATAATGAAAAAATCTGTTTTAGGCTGTCATCAGCTAATGTGATTTCAGTTTTTAAGCCATTATCATTCCGTAAAATTTGGGCTATTTGCTTGAATTTCCCTACATAAAAATTTAAAATATCTAATTCATTATTTAGTTCATCATGCTGTTTTTGTAAGTTGTTGAGACGCACTAAGCTTGATTTATTTGCTTGGTCAAGTAATTCAATTTGTTTATTTTTTAAACTCTCAATTCTTTTCAATTCTAAATTCAAATTATTTATTTGTTCACTTAACTCTACCTTTCTATTTTCAGATAAATTTAATTCTTCATTTTTAGTAGTTAAATTAACTGCTTGATTTTGAATTGTTGCATGAAAGGTTTTTTCGGAATTTTTTAATTCCTCAATTTTAGC
>JALHPG010000192.1 GCA_022842625.1 Bacteroidia bacterium
ATAGCCTTTGCCGCGGTAATCGGGATGCGTGCAAACACTTCCAATGCACAAAGCCCGAATCGGAGTTTTATCGAGTAAAAAATTAACTTCGTTAAATGCACAAAAAGAAACAATTTCGTCGGCCACGCTTTTAACGATACACATTGAGTCGTTGAAATTGTCAAAAACTTGAGGGAAACCTTTTACATAATCCTTAACGTCTACAAGTTCGTTCCCTATTAAGAGAGTCAAGTTTCCAATCCATTACGAGGAACATCTTTTTAGAATTATTAATTACAATTTTGGAGGATTAAAAGGCTTTTTTTCGCACTTCATAACGGTGTTTTTGCAAGCCTTAAATCTATAAACATCTAATCATAAACTGTTTAATGTTGATTTTAAAATAAAGATAAGGTAATATTTTCCTTTGTTTAATAATTTTCAACACCAAAAGGTTTATATGACAGCTTTACTAAAAATTTATGATGATGTGACCTCTAACAAGTACGCAAGCTTAGGAATCTCAATAGCTTCCACGGCTTTCATAATACGAGAACGCCTTGCTTGGTCAAGTTGGATTAATCCAACAGCATTCATTATTGGTGCATGTGCAGGGGTTGCTTTTGCTTCACTTGCTAAAACTTATTTAGCTGATAAAACAAAAGGTGAAAGAAACAGCATTAACGCAACATTATCGTATATTAATGCGTTTAAGCCGTTAGAAAATAATCTTTTAGTCAGTTTGGGTTTTAGTTATATTATAGAAAAACCTCTGCGAATGTGTGGATATCACCCATCTTCTGGTAGTTTTTGGAAAGGGTTCGAATTTGCCTTTTCAATAACAAACCTTGCTTTGCAAGTTTTAGAAAGCAAATCACCTTCAATCAAGTTTCAATGGCCGGTAAGTTTTTAGCTGGTTGAGTTTAAGCATAAAGTCGAAAAGTTCCATAGGATTTTGAAAGCAAGGTAACAGAAAATCCTTAAACTGGTTTTCTGTTCCATTAATCCCAAGACCCCACAATCCTTAATCACATTTATTAATTTCTTTAATTAATTCACTAGGGTAGAATATCCAGTTTTGATTAGGTGCTTGGGAAGTCTCTTTAAATAAATAAGTCACATATATAAAAGCAGGTTTACCTTGGGAATTGTGAGTTGTAATTGAATTACCTTGATCGTCTATTAAGGTGGCCAAAATATTTTGTGTACTTATTTCTTTACCAAAAGATGTTGAAGCAAGAACTTTACAAACTCTAAATCGTGTTTTTGGAGGGATTGGTTTAATCATAGAATAAATGTTAACATTTATTTCAGTGTTACCATTTGTGAAGGGAAATGCACGCACAGGATATTTTACAAATCTAATTAATTTGCTGTCATCGTATTGTGTTAAGTAGACTTCTTCAACGGTTTCATATTCCTTTCCAACAACATGACCCCTTGCAAAATCATCACTTAAATCTCTTTCTCCTTGACATGCCATACATAAATGATCGATAGGCACTACTATAAGTGCGCATCCGCTAAGTGTAATAATAATGAATAAAGCCATTATAAGCAGGATCGTTTTTTTTAGAAAAATGAGCATTTTATTACCTAATATTTTAGTCATGTTGCTAGGGTGCCTTTAGCTAAATGTTAAATTCTTATCTAAGAACGCAATTTCTTCAGTCCATTTCCAAAAAGTATTCAATTGAGGTTGGTGGGTGAGATGAAAATATTTGAGTCGAAGAAGATATCAATAAAAACACTGATAAAACCTTAATCATGAACAAACCCCTTAATAATTAAGGAAAGTATAAAGAAAAGGTGTTCAAAGGTCAAGAATATAAGATATTTAAAAACAAAGGTTTACAGGTTTGTGTGTTCGTTTAATTGCCGAGGAGAACATAAAAATTTTATTAATATATGTTCGTAAATTCAGTAACAAAATCATTGACTTATGTTTGTAAATTTGGCAACATAAAATTAAAGAGGTTATGTGTCTAAAACAAATAAAAAAACCGATGATGCAGTTAAAATATTGCATCGCCGGTTTGTCTCTGGAAAACCGGAGGTAATGATTGAACTTGAAAAAATACGTGCAGATAATTCTGTAGCTAGGAAGATCTATGATCTCCGCACAAAGGCTGGTCTTTCTCAAAGAGAATTTGCTAAACTAGTTGGAACTACGGCATCGGTTATTTGTTGTTTGGAAAATGCTGATTATAAAGGTCATTCATTGGCTATGCTTAACCGGATTGCCACAGCCCTCGATAAGCGAGTTGAAATCCGATTCGTATCCAGAAGAAGATCACATTCAAAACCCGTTTTTGCATAATGAGTGTTTTTGACTAAAACTGCAAAATTAGCTGATGCTAATACAATCGAAAAATTAAACTTAGGTCCATAAATGAAAGAATCTAAAAACACATTCAATACTTTTCAACAATTAGAAAAAGTCATCAGTTGGACTATTGAACCTGTCGTCTATTTTATAGTTCCAAAACAGATGTCAGAGGATTTATCTTTCTTAGTTGTAGAATGTAAAATAACAGGCGAGTGGTATACCTCTTCTTATTTTAAAGAATGGAACGAAGCAGAAGGATCCAAAGCATGGGAAAATATGTCAGAAATTTTGAAAAAATATAATATACCTTCTGCAGCATGGTCCATTTTAAAAGATGATTTAGAAAAATTTAAATCAGGTCTCAAAACTTGGCCTCAAATAAAACTATCTGGAATTCCTCTTCTAGCAGATATAAAAACATGTCAGGAAATTATTTCATTAACAAATAAATAGCCGTTTTTAAACATGCTCATTCGCTGTTTCTGAACGAAATTGCTCCGTAATCCCCTAGCTTTAGCTATGGGGTCGAGGAGCAATTTGGGTGTTTTTTACTAAAACCGCGAAATGTCAATTAATGAGATTAGTCGTCAGTCTCTCAAGATTCATTGACGCTTATTTCCGCCATATTAACCCATCACAAGCCTCAACCAGCAAGGTTGTTTTCATCCCATTAATCCAATAGGGCATCAATCGATAGATCTGCTGTAGTCAAATAACACCCATTCCCCATTTCTGGAATAAACACTAGGGGTTCTTGAAAAACTTTTCTTAAAGTTTTTATGCCATTTTGAAATTTATCAATATCGTAATATTTAGAATTATCCCAATATATTATAATCCCATCATGATCATCAGTTATTAATTGATTCAGAAATTTGTTTATAGCTTCTAGAGTATCTAATTTTGATTTTGTTATTCCAAAAGGAGTAGGAAATTCCCACCCTACTTTTCTTGTATATGATCTCCATTGGTTATCAGATCGAATGATTAGAGGGTTTTTGAGATGTACTTCTTTACTCCTTGTATTTGGTTCATAATTTTTAACAGATCTATTATCGAAAGTATAATATTGACCATTACCTAAAATTAGGTAAGACCTATCTCTATAAGCGGTTGCGTTGACTTCTCTGTTGGAATCTCTAAAAATATATGTTGGAATCTCGATAGATAGATTTTCTACTTTAAGCTCTTCTAGCTCTATTTTTGTGGGTGGGACACAAATAACCATGTAATGATTGTTTTTTTAAGGATGTGAATAAAAAAAACCCCGAATAATGGGGGGTAAAAATATAAAAATTTCTTTTAAGGCAAATTATTTAGGTGATAGATCAAAAAAATTGATGTTTATCCCATTGCGCATGTAAAAATCACA
>JALHPG010000193.1:0-1267 GCA_022842625.1 Bacteroidia bacterium
GTAAAATGATGTGTATGATGAACGATAAAAATGCCATGAGCAAATTAATGCGTAACATGCCTAAGGGTATGACCGGTGGTATGCCGAAGTAGGCCTTAAATAAAAATTATTAGTGTATTTGGTGGCAAAAAAAACAGTTTACATATTTATTTTATTTGCTTTTTGTTTAGTTAATACAACTTGTCGTAAAAAACTGTCAGAGCCAGTTAATTTATATGGTATGTGGGTATCTAATGAGGGATATTGTGGCTACATGTACATGGAACTTAAAAAATCAGGCCAAAGTGAATATGGAACCGACGCCTACTATGTTGGTTGTTCATATAAACACTGGAAAGGGAAATCAAGAACATCTTTTAATAAAATATTCATCGGAGAAACACAATTTGACATAGTTGAAAAAGCTGAATTGATAAATACAACCGATACCATGGGGTGGTGGACCAAGCGCGGGCGTATTACGGCAAAAATGAGATTAAGAAATGGTTTTCTTCATGGAAAAAACACTTATACATTTTACAAAATAAAAGATTACTAATGCAACTAATAGACGGAAAAAAAATAGTTTACATATTTATTTTAGTTGTATTTTGTTTAGTTAATACAACTTGCAAAAAAGCTACAAATTATAAATTTGATTTAAGTGGCTATTGGGTAGGATATTCAGTTGGTAAAAATACTGTATGCGACTATGTGCATATCGACATTCAAAAAAACAACAAAGGAGAATATGCAGGTAGAACAAATGCAGAGGGTTGCCATAAAAGCTGGAGCGGTAAAACTAGAGTTTTCATCGATCATTTATACATAGGTAACACCAATTTTAAGTTTGTTGAAGAACCTGTTGAAATTTCAAATGGCGATTCAACTTGGTATCATAACTGGAATCTTAATAAAAACATTCACGGTATTGTGACTGCAAAAATGACCCTTAAAAATTCAGTATTACATGGCAATGCCACTTATAAATTTAGTAGAGTGATGAAATATTAATATGCAACTAATAGACGGAAAAAAAATATCGCTTCAGTTACAGGAAGACATTGCCATTGAAGTAAGGCAAATGATGGCTTCAGGCCTTAAGCAACCGCACCTTGCCGCTATTTTAGTTGGTAATGATGGTGGTAGCGAAACCTATGTGGCCAGTAAAATTAAAGCTTGCGAAAACGTTGGTTTTAAATCTACTTTAATTCGTTTACCCGAATATGTTACCGAAGATAAATTATTACAAGCTGTTAACGATCTTAACAACAATAATGATGTAGAT
>JALHPG010000193.1:1277-3678 GCA_022842625.1 Bacteroidia bacterium
ATAAACGAACATAAAATAATTGAAGCCATTAAACCAAGTAAAGATGTGGATGGTTTTCATCCGATCAACGTTGGACGAATGGTTTTAAATTTACCCTGTTATGTGAGCGCAACGCCATACGGTATTGTTCATTTATTAGAAAAATATAATATCGAGACCAGCGGTAAAAACTGTGTGGTTATTGGCAGGAGCCATATTGTAGGTTCGCCTATGAGCATTTTATTAGCAAAAAATACTGCCTTAGGAAATTGCACGGTTACTTTATGTCATAGTAAAACACAAGATCTTATTTCGCACACTCGTAATGCCGATATTATTATTTGTGCCTTGGGCAGCCCGGAATTTTTAAAAGCCGATATGGTTAAAGAAGGCGCTGTGGTAATAGATGTTGGTACCACCCGTGTTGCCAGCACCGAAACAAAAAGTGGCTTTAAACTAAAAGGTGATGTTAAGTTTGATGAAGTAGCACAAAAATGCAGCTTTATTACTCCGGTACCGGGGGGTGTTGGTCCTATGACCATTGCGAGCTTGCTAAAGAATACTTTGTTGGCTGCTAAGAAAGAGATCTATAAGTAGATTTTTATTATCTTTATATATAATATGAGGATAATTTTACTTCTAATTTCATTCTTTTTTCTTTCAAATACGTTTGGACAATTTAATCGTGAGCAAACGGTTTATACAAATACACCAACTTGTTATCCTGACAGCACTTACTTTTATATCTGGTCAAATTCTTCGTGGTCGCTTAACCAAAAGTATTTTTATACATATGATTCAAATAATAATTTAACTAGCCAACTAAACAAAATCATTGGTAGTCCAGGTCCTCCTTGGGTAAATTCATCGAAAAACACTAGGACCTATGATGTTAATAACAAACTCCTTTCTTCATTACGGCAAAACTGGAATAATAATAGCAATACCTGGGTTAACACTTCAGTATTATCTCATACTTATAATATTAATGGTAATGCAACGTTTGACTTATATGAGAATTATAATTCAGCTACAAATTCATGGTACTATTCTTCCAAAAATACGTACACATATGATCTAAATAATAATTTAAGCCTTCGCTTATCAGACGAATATGATACACTAACAGATTCCTGGTATCCTTATTCGAAAATCACTTATACTTTTGATGTAAGTAACAACTTGTCTTCATATGTTCTTCAAATTTGGGATACCGCAAATAATGTTTGGTTAAACAATAATAAAAACAATTATTCTTACCTTAATAATTCTCTTATCACATATACACAGCAAACCTGGAATTTTATTACTAATAATTGGAAAGATGCTGTTAAACAAACTTTAACTTACGATGGAAATAACAATGCAATAGTTGATTTATATGAGGTTCAAACACCGATCCAAACATGGATTAATTATAGCAAAACCATAAGTGCTTACGATATAAACAATAACAACACAAATAAATATTCGCAATCATGGCAAGGCAATTATTGGGTTAACACCTATAAATACGTCTATCATGCGAATTGCTTTCTTTTTCCGGTTAGCCTAAATGAAGATTTATATTTAAGCAATCAGATCCTTATATATCCTAACCCCTCAAGGTCTGAAATTTTCATTAAAACAGAATTAAACTATAAATCTGTTAGAATAATTGATGTATTTGGTAAAACAGTTTCTATGGTAGGAACTGAAAAATCAGTTGATATTTCTAATTTGAATAACGGTAGCTATTCAATCCAATTAATCGATGAAAATGGTTTTATACTTCTAAATAAAGCCATAATAAAATCGAATTAAATCTATTATCAGCCGTTCATAATTTAATTCATATTGCCATTTAGTAATTGAGTAATTTTAATGAATTGAATTTCTTAAAAGAAAATATTTCTATTGCCCTCGATTCGATAAAAGCTAATCGTTTGCGTGCTATTATTACCATGCTCATTATTGCTATTGGTATCACAGCATTAGTTGGTATACTTTCGGCTATTGATGCTATAAAAAATGGTATCAACAATAACTTTACAAGTATGGGCGCTAACACCTTTACGATTAGAAATGCCGATGTTAACATTCGTGTTGGTCGTAATGGCAGAAAAGCAAAAACATTTGATAAAATAAAATACAAAGAAGCATTACGTTTTAAAAATGAATTTAACTACCCGGTAATTACTTCAGTTTCTACAATGGCAAGTATGGCTTCTCGCATAAAATTCGAGAACAAAAAAACCAACCCAAATATTCAGATCTTTGGTAGCGACGAGAATTATATTTTAACCGCAGGTTACGATCTTGAAAGCGGAAGGAATTTTAATACTTACGAAGTAATCAGTGGGGCGCCAATTGTAATTATTGGAAAGGATATTGAAAAAACATTATTTGGCGAGAATAATAGTGCACTTGAGATCGGAAGAGC
>JALHPG010000194.1 GCA_022842625.1 Bacteroidia bacterium
CAGTATGATTTAAAAAGCTATAAATAAACGCTATAGCTTTTTAATATAATGTTTATTTACTTTTAATTACTTGTTATCCAAGTTTAATAATTTTGATCCAATGATTGATTCTAACATTGAGGCAGAACCGTTACCATTGCTACCTGACATATAAGTTGTAGGTAAGGCAATTTTAGATAATTGTTCAGCAACACCAATCTTAGTATCCATTTCAAATTGAGCTCTTTCTTGTGGAGTTAACCCGGCAGAAACTAAACGTTGATTTCTATAGGCCTCAGCATCAGCTAAAGTTTTAATTTTCTTAGCTTCTAACTCAGCAGCTTCAGCCTGAACTTTTTGTTGTGCTTTATCTTGTTCGGCTACTTTAACCTTTGTTTCAGCCTCAACTACTAATTTCATTTGTGTTTGTTTGTTATTATACTCAGTAACAATCAAGTCTTTTTCACCTTTAGCTTTCTCAGCTAATGCTTGTTGTTGAGCAGTCATAGTAGCTTGCTTAGCAATTGAATTAGCTGTAGCAGCATCTATTTTTTTCTTAATCATTTGATCCACTTGCTCTACATAATCTACATCAGTGATTGCAGCATCGGCAACTGTAATACCATATTCTTTTATAGAAGGTTTCTTTCTAATAGGTACACCGTTTTTATCCTTTTGCATTTCTGTAGCATAAATTCTTTTCATTTCACCACCATCTAAAGAATCTTTAAATAACTTTTCTTTTATTGATAGTAAGAATACTCCGGATTGTAATTGGTCAGAAAAATCTTGTGACATTTGAGCTCTACCACCTGAATAATGCATTTCAGCAGACATTAATTGTGCAGCAGATTTTAAACATTCATTAGTATAAGGTGCTAAACGTTTACTTACTAAAGATTCAACAGAACGATGTGCATTATGCATTGCTATCATTTCTTTTTCCCCGGCAGGTAAAATGTATTGAGTTATTCCTTGAATTTCGGCAGTAGATCCATCATTAAATCGTACTTGTTGCTTTCCAATTTCAATTGTGTTATCATCTAAATCATAATCTGCTTTATCGGCTCTATAGCTTACAGAAATCTGATTAGGATAAACTTTTTCCTTTGAAAAGAAACCTTGGAAGTAAATTCCTGGCTTAAATTGCACGCGCTGATCTCCTGAGGCAGTTTCAATAATGGTTCTATGACCGGCATCATTCCAGGCGAATGGGTTTACCCATAAAAATACTAATAAGGCTACAATAAATATGGCCGCGAATTTGATTAATTTAATTTGTGCTTCTTTCATTTTGTTTTTTGGTTTGTTTTTTTTGTTTTTAATTAATTGTTGTTTATTTACTTTTTATTTGAGTATTCTTCTTTTAATTTTTCAATTCTTGTTAAACTAGCTTTTAAATTCTCCAATCTTGTCTCGCTACCAACAATACCAGCTTTAATTTCAGCCTCGCACTCCCGGAGTTTTACTTGAAGTAATTCAATTTCAAGCTCTACTTTTTTTAGAAATGTTTCCGGGTCATCATTTGCTACTGTTTTAGGCTGTTCAGCAGGCTTATCCTCTTTTGGGTTAAAATTTTTCAAAAAAGTAAACAAGGCATAAAAAATCAGGATAACGATTACTATAAGGAATATAACTCTAAACATTCTTTACCTCCTCAGTAGGCCATTCTCTTTTCCATGGCTTTAATTTAAGATCATTCTTCACAGCATCGATTAATACTTTAGCTGCGTTTTTGTTGGTTAATTCACCGTTTAAACTTCTCTTAATTAAAGGAGTTTTGTTTAAAGGATAATCACCAGCAATTCGAGCCTCTGCAAACTTACGACCTTCAGCTTTACTGAAATTATCAACTGTCATAACTTCGGCAGTAGCAATAGTTAACTCATTTTCACCAGTTACAACACCTGCAACTGTTACTCGTCTTCCGTGATTTCGAGCATAGAAATAAAACTTTTTTTTCATTTTTGATTTGGGTTTGGGTTATTTTTTTTTTATCAGGTAAGCTCCGACAAGAGCCACTAATGCTGCTACTATATCACAAACTTGTTCTGCTTTTGTTATTGGTAATAAATTGTTACCAAAGTATATTGTCTCAAGCGTTGCAAAAATTAAAGCAAAGACAATAAGTAAAGTACCTATAGTTTTTCTTGTCATAGTTTTCTTATAAAGAAACAGAGGGTTATTCTCGGATGTGCGGAGTAGCCGCGGAAGTGGAATAAACACCCCTGTTATGTTTTTAATTTTTATTTATAAATTCTTGAACGAGTATCCATAAATTTAATACCGGTTGCTTTTGCATATGCCTGGCGAACAGCATCACGAGTCATATTACTGTCGAAATACATTACAACATTACTTTTATTATCAGCAGCATTTACTTCCCAGCAACCCTTAACAGCAGTATTTAAACTTCCAGTTGTTGAAACACTTGCAAAAACAGCAGTAGGACCACTTGAAGTATTTTGGTTAGCTACAGCAGAGGGAACAGCACCATAAGTACGATAAGTTCCATTGTCACTTACAATTGCAAACTCGTCATCAATTTTTGCAAGTTCATCCATAAAGTTTGAAACTTCTGTTTGTCTAGCAGTAAAGCCATTTTTACGTAAAACACTTTTTACTTCTAAAGTAGTTGTACTACCATTTTGATTAATAAGGTCAGCTGCTACAGCTAATACATCTTGTTTTGTTATGTTCATGTTTTATTGATTTTTTTAACACTCTAAAGATACGGCAAATTATAATACTATCCAAATTTATTTTTAAAAAGGGCTACTTTGTTGACCACCAACCACCTGGTTTTGAATACCAATAATCTGCAGAATTTTCATAAGTTTCTACGATTTTAGTAGGTTTATCAATAAATTGTTTAAATTGATCGTCTATGCTTTTAATTTTATAAGCCATAATACTTTCCTTCATAATTTCTTGCAAATCCGGAATTAATAAATCTATTGATTCTTCATCACTTAAAAAAATTACCATTTGGTCCCCATAAAACTTAAAGTTTTTATTAACTTGGGCAAACTCATATTTTTTTATATCCATAGCTATTTTCCCTGTAAAGCTATTTTTTTTAAACTTACCTTTGGTTTTAAACCCAAATTGTTTTAAAATTCTACAAAGTTTAACAGCAGCTGAAAAACTATCAATAGCTATAACGGTTTTTGTAACTTTAGGATAGTGTATAAAATATTCCATTTTAATAATACCAGTTGTTTAAAGCCTCTTCTAACAAATCATCAAATTTACAAAGATCATCGACAGACATATCTGCATGAGGGAAAGGTTCTTCTGTTTTAATTTTAGTTTCTAAATCTTTAATCTTATCTAACAATCGTTGCTTTATTTTAGGAATAAATTCTTCCCTAGAAATCATTTCCTCTTTTTTGTAAAAATTATTTGGGTTAGGGTTTGTAATCATTTTACTTCTTTTTAGGTAATAAATGGGAGTAATCTTTTCCTTCTTCTCTTAACTTTCTAATTTCTGTTGATGAGACATTATGAATTAATTCGGGTACCTCAATTAAATTTTATATTCCTTCTAAAAAGAATTCATTTTCTAAATTATTACCCTCTCTTTT
>JALHPG010000195.1 GCA_022842625.1 Bacteroidia bacterium
CAAAGTTTCTTCATCTAATAATTTCATGTGCATATCAATGTGGTGAATGCCATCGAAAGGCAGCACAGGAAAACGGATATAGCGGTTTATACCCATAAATTTTTTCATGATCGTGTCAATATAGGCTGAGGTGTGACTGGTATTTTCATTGTCGGTTAGTGCTGATGAAAATGCAGTTCCAAAACCATCGCTCATATAATTTCCTCCTGTATGAACTAAATTCCATGGGCTTGTTTTTGTTTCGTAGATGGGAATCGAGTAACTGTTTGCAACAACAGTTGGAATCACATCATCCAAAGGTCTTGGGCGGTTATAGATCCAATCTACCATAAGTAAAGTATCTACATTAGCAGCATAAACTGTATTGCCAAAATAATCACGCATCCAAATAGAATTAAATGGTGCGATAATAAATTTTAAATTAGTTAACGGTACATTGTTTGTAGTTAGATTAGTTTTTACAACATTAGAATCTGAACAAATAATGGTAATCTTAGTCTCTTGCTGCGCTGCTTTGATTATTTCACGATGGATCGCTGTAAATGAGGTCCAGGTAATTACCAACGATTGGATCTCTTCCCATTCTGCCGAATTTCTAAGTTTAGTGTAAGGTGGCGGGGTAACTATTGAACTTTTTTGTTGAGAATTTTGTTTATTTATTTGGTCAAGATATAAAGGCATTTTTTCTTTTTCTCCCTCAGCCCAACCCGCAGGTAAATCCTGAGCTTTAGACAAAAAACAAACGAAGGTTAAAACCAGAATTACGTAATTTTTTTTCATGGATAGATTTTATTAAATCAAATCTAACGAATAATAGCCTGATTTGCAAAAGAATAGAATTTGCCTTAAAAATTGGTATTAGGTGAAAATTGAAAACTTTTTTAATAGCTAAATTGCCTTCAAAAGCTTGTTTCAAATAAATTTGAGCTTAGATTTTTAAATATAGAATTCTGTTAACAAATCAAAATTAAGTGGCTGTTTACTTTCAAATTTTGTTACCTTTATTGCCTTAAAATTAAAATACATGTTCGATTTTCTAAAAAAGGTTTTTGGTACTAAAAGTGAAAAAGATGTTAAAGGTCTTGAGTCGCGAGTTGAAGAAATAAATACCATCTATACTTCCTTAAATTCTATTTCTCATGATGCGTTAAGAGCAAAAGCAACTGCATTAAAAGAAAAAATTCAAATAGCTATTAAGCCTCAAAACGATGAGATAGCAAGCATTAAAGCTGAGGTGAATTCAAATCCTGATATTGATGTAAATACTAAGGAAGATTCTTACAAAAAAATTGATGAGATCGAAAAAGAGATCACAAAAAAAATTGAAGAGGTTTTAAATGAAATTTTACCGGAGGCTTTTGCGATCTTAAAGGAAACTGCTCGTCGTTTTAAAGAAAACCCAAGTATAGAAGTTACTGCAACAGATTTTGATAAAGAATTATCTAAAGATCATAAGAGCATTGAAATAAACGGTTCTAAAGCTAATTTCAAAAACAAATGGTTAGCCGCCGGAACCGAAGTTACCTGGGATATGGTGCACTATAACGTGCAGTTAATTGGTGGTATGGTATTACACCAAGGAAAAATTTCTGAGATGGCTACAGGTGAGGGAAAAACTTTAGTGTCTACTTTACCGGTATTTTTAAATGCGTTATCGGGTAGAGGTGTGCATGTGGTTACTGTAAATAATTACCTGGCAAAACGTGACAGTGAGTGGAACGCACCTTTGTTTTATTTTCATGGATTAAGTGTTGATTGTATTGATAAGCACGAGCCTAATACCGATGAGCGTCGTAAAGCTTACAATGCAGATATTACCTACGGTACTAATAACGAATTTGGTTTTGATTACTTGCGCGATAACATGGCGCGCAGTATTGATGAGTTAGTACAACGTAAACACAATTTTGCCATTGTCGATGAGGTCGATTCGGTTTTAATTGATGATGCGCGTACGCCTTTGATCATTAGCGGACCAACGCCACAAGGTGATAAACACGAGTTCTTGGATTACAAACCAAGAATTGAAAAATTAGTAAACGTTCAAAAACAATATTTAAATACGTGTATTACCGAAGCAAAAAAATTATTTTCTGAAGGAAAAGAAAAGGAAGCGGGTATTCCATTATTACGTTCATACAGAGGTTTGCCAAAAAATACAGCATTAATTAAATTCTTAAGTGAGAATGGCGTTAGAGCTTTATTGCAAAAAACTGAAAATCATTATATGCAGGATCAAAATAAAGAGATGCATAAAATTGATGTAGAACTTTATTTTACGATCGATGAAAAAAATAATCACGTAGAGTTAACTGAAAAAGGTATTGATTTTATTACAGGAAATACAGAAGATCCAAAGTTTTTTGTTATTCCAAATGTTGGTGATGAAATAGCGGATATTGAAAAATCAATTACCGATCCTAAAGAAAAGTTATTGGTAAAAGAAAATGTAATGCGTGAGTTTAGCATTAAAAGCGAACGTATTCACACCGTAAATCAATTATTAAAAGCATACACTGTTTTTGAAAAAGATACTGAGTATGTTATTGATGGCGGACAAGTAAAAATTGTTGACGAGCAAACCGGCCGTATTATGGAAGGTCGCCGTTACAGCGATGGTTTACATCAAGCGATCGAAGCAAAAGAAAGTGTAAAAATTGAAGCTGCTACTCAAACTTACGCAACTATTACATTACAGAATTATTTCCGTATGTATAATAAGTTGGCTGGTATGACAGGTACTGCAACTACCGAAGCACAAGAGTTTTGGGATATTTACAAATTGGATGTTGTTGAAATTCCAACTAACAGACCAATGACCCGTAAAGACGAGCAAGATTACGTTTACAAAACTAAACGCGAAAAATACAATGCCGTTATTGAAGAGGTTGTAAAATTAGTCGCCGCCGGAAGACCTGTATTAATTGGTACTACAACAGTTGAGATATCTGAATTATTAAGCAGAATGCTAAAGTTACGTGGCATTAAGCACAATGTATTAAATGCAAAATTACATGCAAAAGAAGCGGATATCGTTGCTGAAGCAGGACAAGCAGGAACGGTTACCATTGCCACTAACATGGCTGGTCGTGGAACGGATATTAAACTAGGGCCGGGCGTTAAAGAAGCAGGCGGTTTAGCTATCATTGGTACAGAGCGTCATGAGTCGCGTCGTGTTGACAGACAGTTACGTGGTCGTGCCGGTCGTCAGGGGGATCCGGGAAGTTCTCAATTCTTTGTTTCTCTTGAAGATAATTTAATGCGTTTATTCGGTAGCGAGCGTATTGCTTCGTTAATGGATAGAATGGGATTAAAAGAAGGTGAAGTTATTCAGCATAGCATGATCAGTAAAAGTATTGAGCGTGCACAAAAGAAAGTTGAAGAAAATAACTTTGGTACTCGTAAACGTTTAATTGAATACGATGACGTTATGAATGCGCAACGTGATGTGATTTACAAACGCAGACGTAACGCTTTATACGGAGATAAATTAAGTATTGATATTCTTCAATTAAACTTGCTGCCACTTCATA
>JALHPG010000196.1 GCA_022842625.1 Bacteroidia bacterium
CAGTGTGGTTATGCATCTGTATTCATAACGGACACCTTTCTTAATGACTTAACGAGTGAAGAGATAATTGGTATCTTTGAAGAATTTAATACAATATCACCCAAAATTGGACTATGACAGAAATAAATCTATTAACAATATCAAATCATGATATTGACCAAATAAATGGTATAAATGCGCTAAGTTACTCTATCGAGAGGCATAACAAATCCTTTAAAAATATTTGTGTTCTAACGCCTACTTATGTAAAGCAACTACACCCGATTGAATTCAGAAATAAATTTGTAGATATTGGCGAAAATACAGAAGATAAATATTTTGCAAAATTTGTATTACCTGAATATTGCAAAAGTTTAAAACCTGATAGCCTATTATTATATCTTGACCCAGACCATATTTGCTTGGGTGAGATATTTCTGCCAAAAATTGAGGATAACCATATTTGGGTTAGTTCGGAATATTATCCTTTGATAAATTTAGTTGATGAATTAGAACTCGAACAAGTTTTAAACACTAAATTTAGAAGCATTGACATTAGTAGGGTTAATCATTATAACACATCAATTATTTTATGTAATATAAAAACACTAAATAAAATTGCTCCCACTTGGAAAAGTGTGTATAAAGAACTTTTCAATATTGTATCGCATCGACACTTGGAAGAGGTGAGTTTTTCAATTGCGGGTAAAATTTGTGGAATAACGATTGAACCAATTGAAACCGAT
Organism: Bacteroidia bacterium; assembly: GCA_022842625.1. GTDB lineage: Bacteria > Bacteroidota > Bacteroidia > B-17B0 > Aurantibacillaceae > Aurantibacillus. Next base: position 726 of record JALHPG010000196.1, read on the forward strand.
TTTCAAAGCAGTTTTTTCAAATCGTCAGAAAAATATGCTCTTTTCCATTACGGAGGAAGGACAGAAAAAAGCAAATTTTTAAAAAACAAACTCAACAAAGCGATTGATTTCGATTTGCCAAATATGGAAAAATCGATTGTCGAAACAATCAAACAAAATGAAGATATTAAGTTTAATTAACTCAAATATTAATGACGGTAAATTAATCCCTCAAAATACTTTGCTTGTTTGTGGGGCTGGAATTTCCTATAAAAGTGGACTTCCATTAGGGGGAGAATTGGTTGATTGCTTATTGAATTTTTTTGCCCTTCAAAATTTAAAACCTTTTTTTTCTGAATACAATTCCAAAGTAATCAGCAAAATATTTTCAGATACTGACACTGGTTTATTTAATTTGCCAAGATTAGAGATATTGTTTAATGCCGTCAAACAGGTTCTCAATAATAAAGATTATGAAAATTTTGTGAACTATGCACTGTTTCATAAATGCAGCAATAGTGACGGCGAAGTTAAAATATCACCAAACTACAACCATTTCTTGATTTCAGATTTTATCGAATATGGAGGCAAAGCAATAACTTTTAACTTTGATGAATTGATTGAAAGTGCCTATCAGCGAACAACTAATTTCAACATTCTTCCAATAGTTCTTCCAGACGGTAAAAATAATTCAAGTAATACAAATACTTTGATAAAAGCGCATGGCAGTTTAGGAAGTGCAACCGGAGATTTTAAAATAGGTGTTGATGTTTCAAATCTTCATATTGACGGGTTTAAAACTATTGATAATAAACTTTTAGATGATTTATTAAATAATGTTGAAAATATTATATTTATCGGCTACTCCGTATCAGACACATTAGATTTTATTCCCTACTTGAATTTTAAATTTAAAATAAACAAGGTCAATATCTACCATTTTGACTTCAACCCTTCTGCAACAACTTTTCAATACAACCAATTTGATAATCTTGCGTCAGATAAGAATTTGAAAACGGGTTTAATTCAATTCGATAAATATTTAAGGGAAATAACAAATAGACTTTATATCATCAAATACAACCCTGATATTCTATTTTCATCGCTCCTTACTGTTAGTTCCGTTCCCACTATTGAATACAAATTTGACCCGAACACAATAGCAGAGATAAAAAATAACCAGGTTTCACAAGCATTAATCAGGCTAAGTGTATATAAGAGTTTAGGATTAATGAACAAATTTGGCGAAAAGGATTTGAGTTTTGTTGCTAATTGTAATATTAAACTCGACAGTAAGATTAAAAAACTCAAATTTGAATACCAATTCTATCACGAAAATGTCAATGGAAAGTATTTAAAAAATACATTCGATTTAACAAAAAAGTTCTTTTGGCAACCTTCAATAAAAAATTTCTTGAAGGTTTTTGGAATACTGAATGAATATATCTATCTAACAAAAAGGCAGTATTTAATGAGGGGGGTATTTACAATTGTAACTTTTTGCATTTGGGTTGGGTTAATCCTTCTGAATTTTATCTTTTCAGGGAAACAAGATTTCAAATTAGAGTTAAGAAGACATATTTATATGTTTCCATTCAGATTTCTCAAAGAACTACCAAGCGGGTTTCCATTGGTAAAAAAAGCGGTAATTTTTCTATTAACCTACATTATTGACACAAAAAAGTTAGCAATTGAATATAACAGTTTGAATTTATTCAGGTTTATTGAAAAGGAAAGGATAAAAATACAATTGTTTCTATTTGGATTTGAGAATAATAAAATTTTAGATGATTTGGATGACTTGATATTAAAAAACATTGATACTAACTATTTTGTTGATATAAACAACTTATTACGATTAAAGTATTCTGTTGCTAATTCACCCTTGAACTTTCAAATTGCACTAAGTTCAACCGAATTAACAAAAGATACTCTTAACCAAAGTAAAATTTAGTATAATGGATAAAATTTTTCACTCAACCTTCGATTTTTTCACTCATGCTTTGCCTGGGTTTTGTATCGCAATAACTTTTTTTATACTAGACCCAAGCCTCAACACTTCCCAAGATTTTGTAGCCAAAGCAAACCAAATTCAAATCGGTGGAGGGGTACTGCTTTTGGTTATTGGTTATGCAATTGGGTTTGCAGTTCACCCTATTGGAAGATTTTTGTATAAAAAAATAGGTTTCTTCATTTGGAGAGAAAAAATAGAAAACGATGTTACTCTATTCATCTCCGATAAGTATGTAATGATAAGGGAGTTAAGCCCTAACAACTTTAAGTATGTTGAAACATGGAATATGTTTTGTGCAATGTCCCATAACCTTGCAGTAGCAAGTCTTATGGCGTTCGTAGTTACAATTATCAAACTTGTTTTTCAGACTGTTGGCAATCATCAGTTTTGGATAACTTTTTCTATTGTTGCTTTTGTTTTTTTCTTTATATTTTTGCATAGAGCAGTTCGATTTTCAATTTGGGCTGCCCATGACTTAAATGCGGCTGTTTCAAGGCTAAAACTTTTAGAACGGTCTGAAAATATAAGCATAATTAAAGAAAGCAAAGAAAAATAAATAAAGTCGAGAATCGAGTAGGGAGAGGTGAGTAATTTACCCACCTCAGCCCTCTCACACCACCGTGCGTACCGGCCTGGTACACGGCGGTTCACGGAGCAGACATCTTCGGTCGAACATGATGGTAGTAGTCTTTGAAGGAACGGTAGCCGCGTTGTTTCAGGCGTTCTTCCGTAACAGTCATACCCATCACAGGGCTGCATGACAGTCGCCAGCCGCCTTTGCGCGAGAAGGCATACCG
>JALHPG010000197.1 GCA_022842625.1 Bacteroidia bacterium
AAACTCTTATCAACCAAAGTTTATTGAAATCATGAAAGGTGTTAATCTTCCAAAAGGTAGATCTGGCGGATTAACTCCTATGCGTTTATTCGTATTAGAAAATGAACGAATATTGCGTTTGTGTTCACTTTTTGATAAAATTGAAGAAATAAAAAAAGATAAGCCAAACGCTGAATTTTATTTCTATTATCCCTCTCAATTGTATGCGGCACAAGAAAAAATAGAGTTGAATTTAGAATATATGATTTCTGAATTTATATTAGGGCGAATAAGAAACGTTGAAGAAAACAAGGTTGTAATTATTGATGTTGTCTTTTACTTTGGAACATTACATATAAACAGCTATCAACGACTTAGGCATGCATTAAACACCTTAAATGCAATTAATAACCAAAACAAATTATTGATCTGTAACTATAACAGAAATGACGAGTTTAGGAAAATTTTACCTGATGTAAAAAATTTATTTACAAAGGAAGGTGCAAAAGAAGTTACAATTCACGAAATGACAATCCACCATGATTTACCATCATGGATAAAACACGAAAATAATGGATATTAATCATAAACTATATTACCCAACAAGATATGATTTGAACCATACATTGTTGGATTTCTGCCAAAGAAAATTTGCAGATGCATTCGCACAATCAAAAGGCCTATTTTTGACTAAGTCGATTCATGCAGAATTGGCGGAGCAATTATCAATGCTAAATTTTGATGATAGTGATCTTGAACTAATACGCGACCATGCATATAAAATCAACTCTATTGGTGCGTTGTCCGGCTTCATTGTTACTTCTAAAGAAGAAGGATTTGACCCTGCTGCTGCTTTAGATGCATTGCGAAGTAATGGTAAAATTCTCAGTGAAATGAATTTAAGTCCAATTACAAAAGAGATAGACGGCGAAGGAAATGAAGTTTTTCGAGGAAAAGTTGAATATATAGACGCGAAACCAGGCAGAATTGAGTTTTTGCAAAAAGAGGAAAGGAATTTTACATTTTCAATTCAACGGATAGAATCAGATAGCTTTGAAATTTTAGTAGAAGGAACAAAATCAAACGATAGTAAAATTTTTGAGACCTTAATAACTAGGCATGGTGGCAAGGAAATTCGTTTAGATACTTTAAATCAAGACATGCTCTCTGCCAAACAAACAATAGTGTTCTTTGACGAACTGATAAAGAAAGGAATGTCTTCTGATTGGACTTTTTTAGATGTAAAGCAATTGATTTTTAGAAGAGGTAAGGATGAAGATGAAGTTTTAGATGAAATGGATGATGAAGAGGAAGCAACAGAAGCCGTTTTAAGTGGTATTAAACAAGCAATCCTTAATGGCAATAGACTTCGTGAGAATTCATTTGTAAAACAGTCTGAAGAAAGCGGTTATAGGTTTACAGCAATGATATATCAATATGAACATAAAACCAAACCCTATCTTATTCAAATAGGTGTTGAATTCAAAGGTCGCCCTAAAGTTTTTGAAGTAACAATCAAGAATTATAAAACACGGGAAGGCGTAGGCGAACACTTTGTCGTTTCAACATTAGGTAGTGATAAAGCGACTGAAATAAAACTAATGATGTGGAAAAAAGCAAAGGAGGTTTTTAAATCGCTAACAGTAAGCGTTGAAAGCCACCAACAATCGCTTCCCGAAAACGCTTCCTAAACGTCGAAAATTCGTAAAGCGCCACGTTAAACCACATTATAAAAAGACAAACTCATGAGACTACAAGATTGGATAAGTAATGAAGATGATAGTGATGAACTATTGCCATTGTGCCACACTACAAGATGGAAATATTTCGAAAAAATTCTTGACAAAGGGTTTATTTCAAAAGAGTTTTCAAAATTCCCAGATCCGAACCCTGTTGGAGTTAAAATCGAAAAAATGGTTTACTTGTTTTATGGAATGCCATTTTATATCTATGAAGTTGGTAATGGAACTGCAATAAATTCAGAAGTGACCGAAGATATGCCAATAGGTTTGATTTTTAAACCTGAATTGTCCAACGACGTAGATAGATTTTATCCCTTTGACACTGGGGCATTACTTGCAAATAAATATTCTGGAATTTTAAATGCTAATGAAGAAGATGAATATAAAATATTTGAAGTGCCGATTTCAGACGGCAAAGAATTAAAACAAGTTGTTAAAAGACACTATTGCAACAATATAAATTATTGTATTGGCGAATTGTGCTATAGGAAAGATGCAATTTGCACAAAAGAAGAAAACTTATTAAGGCTTTTTAATTTTTCATCGAATTCAAAAGTAGATTTAAGAAGTCGGGCTATTGAAGTTCATTCCTTAAATGATATTCCCTTGGAAAACAAGTTACAGGCTTTGATACTACCAAAATTTAAATCAAAAAAGTACAAATATCTTGTGGATAGCATCAATTTAAATCACCCAGGAATTGATATTGAGTATTATATAGACTTCAATAAATTCAGCAGTGAGTCTATAAGAGCAGCTCTACTTCAAAAAACCATGGATTATTATAATGGAAACCCTAATATGACCTTTGACCTAAATTGAAATTATGCAACTGAAAATTATAGGTTTCACCAACCCCCTTGAAAGTACCGCAGCACCGATAATTACTATCGGAAAATCTAAACATGGAAAGATTTTTGCAGTTTTCCCTGATTGTTCAGTCAAAGAGTTAGATGTGAAAGATGAAAATAAAATTGCTAAATTAGATACATTTATCAAACCGGATGGTTGTAAATACATTAAAAGCATGCAATACTCGTATTTAAGCTATTCAAATAATGTAGTTACTGGAGATTGCAAGTTGATAGCAAAAACGATAAAAAATGACTTGCCTATCATAAAAAAGATTGATTTGGAGCACTTTGACCTTCTTAAGAAAATCTATATTGAGGAAACGAAGTTAAAAAATCCAACAGGAAATGTAATTTTATTTACGACTACCAGAGTGAAAAAAAATAAAGAGTTTGCAAAAAGACTATTTGTTCAACATGAAAACAGAGGGCGTTACAAAACCTTTTACAAAAAAAATCTTTACACAAATGAATTGCTTATTGATCAAGACTCTAGAAGATTCATAAAACACTTAAATAATGTGCTTACACTCTTTGCTGAAAAATACCAAAATAGTTCAATAAAAGACTTATATAAAAATAATCGCGACTTAACTTCCGAAACGCGTGGTGTTTAACCACGTTAAGTTGAGCTAACGGTATACAAAGAAAAGCGAGGGACGACCTTTGTGATAAATACCACTCTATCATGCGGCTGCCACTCGGCAAGTAATTTCGAGCCATAAGGCTCAAGGTTGCAGATTTAATATACGAACCGGAGCTTTTTCTGCCTTGCTATATCCTATGTCCTACCCGCCGCACTAGAGTGTGTCTGAAAAACATTTGCTGAGCAGGTTTTTGATAAAAGCGAGTTTAACCATAGCCAGAAAATGAGAGGCTAGCTTTTCAAAACGAGTAGCTAAACGCCTCATTTCTTTCAA
>JALHPG010000198.1 GCA_022842625.1 Bacteroidia bacterium
GGAATATCTATTTTTATGAACAAGGTTCTGACAAGTTATTCTATGTATTTTAACAAGAAATACAAAAGAACAGGGAGGTTGTTTGAAGGATCTTTTAAGGCAAAGCATGTCGAAAATGATGAATATTTGAAATATTTATTTGCTTATATTCATTTAAATCCTGTTAAAATGATAGATGCGGAATGGAAAGAAAATGGAATAAAAGATAAAAATCAAGCAGAAAAATATTTATTAAATTATAAATATTCAAGTTATTTGGATTATTTAAACACTGAAAGAATAGAAAATAAAATTTTAAACAAAGAAAGTTTTCCACAATATTTTGAATTAAATAAATTTTCAGATTTCGTAAATGAATGGCTTGATTTCAAACCTACATAGGGTAACCCTAGGTATTTTTATTTATCCACAGATTTTGTTTTTTGATTTGATTGTTGTGTTGTAGTGATTTATAATTATATTGTAATAAGAATTTTGTTTTTTTGTCGTCTATTATTTATTTAATTAATTTTAATTATGCAATTTATTAAAAAGTTTAGTTCACTAATGTTAGTATTAAGTTTAGTTTTTTTTAGTGTAATGGTTTCGTTCACAAGCAAGGTAAATGCAGCTGCGGATGTTGCTACAGCTGGAGCTAATATTACTTCTGCAAATACGATAGATGTATATCTTAATAACCCAGGACACAACATAGCTTCTGTGGATTTTTCTAAATTCCACATAGACGTCAATACGGGCGGAGTGGATCCTTTGAATCCTGTTTCGGCTGTTATCCATACTGCGGGTAATCCTTGGATTATAACTTTAACTTTCGCAGGTACTCCTTTCTCGGATACTGCTACTGCATATGATGCAAGCCATGGTATGTACATCGACGCTTTAGCTGTAACAGATACCAACGGCGACACCAATGAAGTCATAGCTCATGGAGCTTCTATTGCCGTTAACGATGACCAAAATCCAGTATTCGTAAGCGCAGAAACTACAAGCGATACAAATATTGCAGTAACTTTTTCTGAATCAGTTACCGTAGTAGAAGCAGGAGGAATTGATTTTACTTTTCCTGTGCATGGAGTAGTTGTGACTGCAGCTGCGATAGATGGTGATGATAATACTATTGTTAATTTAACCACAAATCCTTTAGGTAATGATTTTAATTCTGTTTATCCTGAAGGTTTAGACATAGCAGCTGATGCGGTCCGTGATGTTTCAGGTTATACAAATGCTAATCTTGCTTCAATAGATAACGACGTAGAAGATGGAATATCTCCTGAAACTCCTACAATAAATCCTACTCACGGAGTTCGCGTTAACGCTTTGCCTCAAACTACCACGATATCTTCTGTTGGCTCTGAAAGTATTCGTTATACTTTAGACGGCACAACTCCAAACTGTTCTACAGGTTTGACCGCGAATCCTTTTACTTTAACATCAGACAAAACAGTTAAAGCAATAGGTTGTGATGAGTCCGATAATTTTTCTAGTGTTGCTACTTTTGAATATATATTCGTAAATCACAGTGGAGGAGGCTCTGGTGCTGTCTCTTTACCTGCTCCTGCTTTACTTGTTACTCCTATAGCATTATCAGAAATAATAGCTATTCCTATCAGCGCTCCAATTGTAAGCAATATAATAGAAGGTTGTGAAAACAGAACAACGGGCTTTAGTACGACTACAGGTAAATCTTGCGTAGGGAATACTGGAGCTTCACCAGCTACTCCAATAATTAAATACAATTTTGGTAATTCAATTTTAAAAAACGGTAGTCGCGGTGAAGCCGTAAAAGAATTACAAAGATTTCTAAATCAAGTTTTAAATCTAGGGCTTGTTGTGGACGGTAGATTAGGACCAAAAACCATCGCTGTGATTAAAAAATGGCAAAAAGATAATGGTTTAGTTTCAGATGGTTTAATCGGACCAAAAACTAAAGAAAAAATGCTCGGTTCTATAAACTAAATTCCCCATAGGGTTACCCTATGTAAAACCTACAAAGGGTAACCCTTTGTAGGTTTTGGGTTGGTGTTCGGTTTTCTGTCTATTGATTCTTTCGGAGTTTTCTATATAATTATTATATGAACAAGAAAGAAAACATCAAATACATAAAGATAATTTTAATTATAGTAATAGCATTATTAGTTATTTTTGCTTTACGTAAAAATAAAAATGATATTTTACAAGATATAGATAATATTAATCTAGAAGAAAATACAGAAATCATTAACGAGGAAAATGAAAATGGAGAAATTGACACACCTGTCAAACCAGTAGAATCAAGTAATATTCAAATCAACACAGACACAAACAACAAAAAATTATTCGATGAGTCTTTGTCTTCTGGTAGTGCGGCTTTAATTAACAAAGAATACAATACTGCTTTAACTCATTTTAATAAAGCTTTAACATACAAAGATTCTGATTTAGTTTACGCTCGAATTTTCTCTCTTCATAGTCAGACCAAAGAATGGAATAAGGCAATAGATGCAATAAATAAAGCTATAAATTTAAATCCAAGTTATACTGATTATTGGAATAGCAAATTACTTGTTTTAGACGAGCAATCCAATACGTATTTTGCTGAATTGAAAACTATTTATCAAGAAGGTTTAACTAAAGTTGATCCTAAAACAAAAATAAACCTCATAACAAACTTCGCTCGCATTGCTGAAAATAATGGAGAGAAGAACGAAGCCATAGCTTTATGGGAAACAGCTATCGAAACTTATCCTCAAAGTAAAGATATTTATCAAAAAGAAATTGACAGATTAAAAAATATTTAGTCTATTTAAATTGTTGTAATAATTATTAGTTTAATACGTCATCGTATATATGAATAATAATAAAGAAAATATGTATTGGGTTGTAGGAGGTTTGTTGGTGCTTGGTATAATTGCGTTTTTTGTCTTTGCGGGAAATGATAAAGAAGCTAATGACATCGCAGGTAATGATGCTAATGATATAGCACAAGAACAATTAGATAATAATAGTGCTGATGAAGATGTTGAAGGGGAGTTGGATACAACAGGCCAAGTAGATGTTGCGACCTCACCTGCAGCGAGTTTGACCTACCAGCAAGCTTTAGATAAATACAAAGGCACACGTCTTCAATTAGACAAAACTTGCCAAGCAAGTCCTAATAACATGACTTTCAAAAATGGTGCAACTATGATGCTTGATAACCGTTCTCCTGAAACTAGAACTGTAAAAGTAGGATCGACTTACACTATCAAACCTTATGGTTTTAGAATTATCACACTTTCTGCTTCAACTTTCCCAACTACTTATTTAGTAGATTGTAATGGTTCTCAAAACGTGGCGACTATTTTAGTCCAAAAATAATTAGATAATAATAATAATTTATAACACAAAAACCCCTTTTTAAAGGGGTTTTTGTGTTATAATATCCTTGTGATAAACAAGCATTTTTTTAAGACTTTAATTTTATTCAGCTTCATCATTATTTTGGGAATTTTG
>JALHPG010000199.1 GCA_022842625.1 Bacteroidia bacterium
CATGATATGATGCCGGTAAATGATACAATTTTTGCATCATGCGGAAATCAAGGATTATATGTTTTAAAGTATAACTCTAACAATACGTTTACACAATTAGGTTCTTTAACTACCTATTCAGGATCCGGATACAATCATAGCAGTGCCTTAACCCCAAATCGTCAAACGCTTGTTTTTACTGACGAAGTACCAGCAGGAAAACCAATAAAAGTAGCTAATGTCAGTAATGTTGCAAATATTCAGGTTTTAGCCGTTACAAATCAATTTACACAAACTACACCTCACAATCCATTTATGGTAAGTAACTCGCTCTGCTTTATGAGTAGTTATCAAGATGGCTTACAACTTTACAATATCTCCTCACCAGCAACACCATCGCTAGTAGGTTATTTTGACACCTTTTATCAAGGTGGGGGAAACAATAACAACTGGAGCGGCGATGATTATGATGGGCAGTGGGGCTCTTACCCGTATTTGCCGAGTAAAAATATTTTTGCCTTAGATCAAATGAACGGTATTTTTATGTTGAAATCTCATTTATACCGAAATCCTGCACCAAGTTTTAATGCACCCGCAACAATTTGTTTAGGTGCCAACTACAGTCCTGTAAACACCAGCACTTCTTCTACCAGCTATACTTGGAGCTTCTCAGGAGGCACTCCGGCAACTTCAAATGCTGTTAATCCAACTGTAACTTTTTCATCGGCAGGTATTAAAACAATTACATTAATAGCTTCAAATTCAACAACCACAACTGTTTCAACAACATCTACTGTAAATGTAATTGGTGCTAATGGCGTTACTACTTCAACGAATGCATCGTGTGGTACCTGCAGTAATGGTATTGCAGCTGTAAGTCCTAGTGGCGGAAACGCTCCTTACACCTACACTTGGTCGCCAAGCGGTGGCAACGCGGCAACAGCAATAAATTTAGCACCTGCTTGTTATTCTGTTGCGATAAAAGATGCAAGTGGTTGCATAACTACAAAAACAGTGTGCGTTGCTTTTACTACCGGTTTACAAAATTCTACCTTAAATAGTTCTGCATTATCTATTTATCCTAACCCGGCAAGATCGAGTGTTACTATAGAGTATAACGGAGCGGTTTTTAATTATGCGATGTATAATAATTTAGGTCAAATGGTGGCAAGCAATAAAAACAACAGTAACAAAGCCCAAATTAATTTAACCGAATTTTCGAAAGGTATTTACATTATTGAAGTTGAAATAGGTAAAGACAAACTCAGAAAAAAATTAATTATTGATTAATTTTATCCCAGCTTTAATACTCTAAATTACTGTACATCTAAAAACTTATGTTCACAAAAAATTCTATAATAGGCGTTATCGGAAGTGGCGCTATGGGCAGCGGTATTGCTCAAGTTGCAGCTACAGCAGCGCACAAAGTTATTGTTTACGATAACAATCAAAGTTCATTAACAAAATCAGAAACTACTTTACAAGCGTCTCTAAAAAAATTAGTTGAGAAAGAAAAAATAACAGCAGATCAACAAACATTTATTTTAGCAAATATTAGTTTTGTTAACTCATTAAATGATCTTGCAAAATGCAATTTGGTAATTGAAGCCATTGTAGAAAATTTACAGGTAAAAAAATCTGTTTTTTCTGAGTTGGAAAAATTAGTAAGCGAAACCTGTGTTTTAGCATCTAACACCTCTTCTCTCTCCATTGCCTCAATTGCAGCTGCTTGCACAAAACCCGAGCGTGTAATTGGCATTCACTTTTTTAATCCGGCAACGCTAATGCCCTTAGTAGAAATTATTCCGGGTATTGCTACTGATGATGCTATTACAACTTCTTGTAAAAATTTAATTGATACCTGGGGAAAAGTAACTGTAATAGCTAAAGACACTCCCGGCTTTATTGTTAACCGTGTAGCTCGTCCGTTTTACAGTGAAGCGTTGCGCATATACGAAGAAGGTATTGCGGATATGCCAACTATTGATTGGGCTATGAAAGAAATTGCTGGATTTAAAATGGGTCCGTTTGAATTAATGGACATGATAGGCCACGATGTAAATTACGTTGTAACAGAAACAGTGTGGACGCAGTTTTATTTTGACCCTAAATTTAAACCAGCACTTTCTCAAAAACGATTATTAGAAGCAGGCTTTCTAGGAAAAAAAACAGGCAAAGGTTTTTATAATTATGCTGCAGATGCCAAATTACCTGAACCAAAAAAAGATGTTGAAATTGGCAAAGCCATTGTGAAGCGTATTTTATTTATGCTGATAAATGAAGCGGCTGATGCACTTTATTTAAAAGTAGCCACTCGTGAAGATATTGATCTGGCTATGACAAAAGGTGTAAATTACCCTAAAGGACTTTTAAAATGGGCCGATGAGTTGGGCGTGAATTTAATAGTGAAAGAATTAACGGGCTTAAAGGATTTTTACGAAGAGGATAGATATAGAGTTAGTCCGCTTTTAAAGCAGAACTTTATCATGAAAAAGACCTTTTATTAACCCAAATAGGGCTTTCACTCATTTAAGACTTAAAAAATTTGCCAGATCAAGGTATTTTAATTATTTTTGGGTATAATACCTGTTAAAATGAAAAAACAATTTTTAATTATATCTGGTTTTGCGATCATTACTTCAGCTTTAATTTTTTCTTGCGCAAAGAAAAAAGATAATGGAGCAATTACACCAACCTATAAAGAAGAAGCTACCGGTACCGGTGGAAACCCAAATGTGGGTAACCAAACCGTTACAGGAACTGCAACTTTAACCAACCCTGCAACTCAAAACTCAAATTTAACAGTTGGTGGATCAGGATGGAGCAATCCTACTTGTAGTTCTACATTTAGCACAACTTTAAAAGGTATTAATGGTGGTATTGATGTTACATTAACATTTGCATTCCCTCCTTCTACCGGTAGTTATGCCATTGCAGCTAGTCCAAACGCCTCTTCTTGTTCAATGGTTGTTACAAACGCTCCTAACCAACCGGCAGGTATTGTGTGGTATGGTAAAACAGGAAGTGTTGCCGTTACTACAACATCAAACGGAATTAGCGCTTCATTTACCGGCATTTTATGTACACAACAAAACTTTAATTTCCCTACAGTTGGGGTTAGTGGCAGCTTAGGTTGTAACTAATAACTAAAAAAATATATTATTAAAAGCAGGCTTTGGTCTGCTTTTTTTATTTTTACACTATCTATCAACTCAAAAAAATACTCCTTTACCTTTCTAAAAGCTATGCGCTCGATCTAAGAGCGCTGGCCTTAATGCGAATTGCACTTGCTTTAATAATTTTAACCGACCTTCTTATTCGCGGCAGCGATCTAACAGCGCACTATACCGATGAAGGATTGTGGCCTACCAACCTCATTCATAATTTTGGTTGGAAAAGCGGAAATTGGAGTCTGCATGAATTAAGCGGTTCTTACGGCTGGGCGCTCACTTTATTTTGTCTACATTTT
>JALHPG010000200.1 GCA_022842625.1 Bacteroidia bacterium
TGTGAAATTTGAAGGTGATAAAATAATTACATACAACGAAAAAAATGGATTAACAGATAAAACCATTTGGTCGATTACACAAGATGAAAGCGGATTGATGTATTTTGGTTCAGGAGAAAGTGGTGTATTTGTATTTGACGGAAAACAATTTACATCTTATAATACTTCAAATGGATTGTTGTCAAATTATATAAGTGCATTACAATATGACCCACATGATAATTCAATTTGGATAGGAACAGATAAAGGGATTAATAAAATTTTGTTGAATAAGAATAAGGAAGTTGAACATATTCGTTCTTATACTGAGCAGGAAGGCTTGAAAGGGGTTGATGTGAGCCCGAACGGAATTGTATTGAATGATGAAGGTATTGTATGGATTGCCTCTACAAACGGTGTGTGCAGTTATGACAGAAGATATGATATCCCAAATCTTACACCTCCCAGATTGCATTTAATGGATATTCGAATGGGCTATCAGATTGTTGATTGGAATAAATTTGGTCATACTGTTAATCGTATTACTGGCTTACCCGACAATTTAGAACTTCAACATAAGAACAATAATTTAACATTCGATTTTCAGGCATTTACTGCCGATAATGTAAAATATACCTTTATGTTGGAAGGACAAGACGAAGATTGGTCCCCATTAAGTAGTAATACCGAAGCTAATTTTACCAATATTTCACCCGGCAAAACATATACATTCAAATTAAAAGCAGTGAACAGTAACGGAATTTGGAGTAAAAATAGTGTTGAATATAGTTTCACCATTAATCCTCCGTGGTGGCAAACCTGGTGGTTTTATACATTAGCAATTATAACACTTTTGGTTTCTGTTGTTGGTTTTGTTAATTTCAGAACGGCCAACCTTGCGAAAGAAAAGCGCAAATTAGAAGAAAAAGTAGAAGAGAGAACTGTGGAATTAAAGGATGCCAATAGTAAACTTTCAGTGGCATTTCAAGATATCAAAGACAGTATCAATTACGCAAAAAAAATTCAGAATGCAATACTTCCTTTAGATGAAGAAGTACAATCGGCATTGCCCAAATCATTTATATTATTTAAACCAAGAGACGTGGTAAGTGGTGATTTTTATTGGTTCAATAAAAAAAGTAATTTGATATACATTGCTGCAGTAGATTGTACCGGACATGGTGTTCCCGGAGCATTTATGAGTATGATAGGAAACTCCCTGTTAAATGAAATTGTAAATAAAAACGAACGAATTGATGCCGCCAACACATTGCAGCAATTACACCAGGAAGTAAGAAAATCATTGAAACAAGACAGAGATACAAACGAATCGAAAGATGGGATGGATTTAGCGTTGACAGTTATTGATAGAACATCTAATACATTACAATACGCAGGAGCGAAACGTTCACTTTTATATTTTAGAGACAATGTGATGGAAGAAATAAAGGCCGACAAACAATCTATAGGCGGAGTAGAGATAGAAAACAATCAATTTACAAATCACATTATTCAATTACAAAAAGGAGATTCTTTTTATATGTTTACAGATGGATATGTGGATCAGTTTGGTGGAGAAAAAGGCAAAAAATATTCTTCCAAACGATTGAAAGAAACCTTGCAATCACTTCAGCATTTACCAATAACAGAACAAGGTGAAAATCTTGACGCTATTATCGACCAATGGAAGCTCGGAATAGAACAAATAGACGATATTCTGGTGATTGGCTTTCAAGTATAATCTCCTTTAAACAATCAATATTTTTAGTAAATTCGTAATGCTTTTTTAAAAGCATTTATAATTCATCATTTATAATTAATAATTTCAAAAAATGTTACGATCACATACTTGCGGAGAATTAAGAAAAAACAATGTTGGTGAAACGGTTACACTTAGCGGCTGGGTTCAAGGCGTTCGAGATAAAGGTTCATTGTTATGGATAGATTTACGCGACCGCTATGGAATTACTCAAATAACTATTGAAACAGAGAATGCAGCAAAAGACATTACTGATGTGGCTCGAACACTTGGTCGTGAGTTTGTTATAAGTGTTACAGGAAAAGTTGCAGAACGCTATTCTAAATCAGATAAAATCGAAACCGGAGATATTGAAATTAATCCTGAACAAATTGTTGTTTTAAATTCAGCTATTATTCCTCCTTTTACTATTGAAGATAATACTGATGGAGGAGATGATATTCGAATGAAATATCGTTACCTCGATTTAAGAAGAAATCCAGTTCGTCAAAATTTAGAATTGCGCCATCGTATGGCTATCGAAACAAGAAATTTTTTGGATAAATTAAATTTTCTGGAAGTTGAAACACCTGTTTTAATTAAATCAACACCTGAAGGAGCGCGAGATTTTGTGGTGCCTTCACGTATGAATCCCGGAGAGTTTTATGCCTTGCCACAATCGCCTCAAACATTCAAACAATTATTAATGGTTGGTGGCTTTGATAGATATTATCAAATTGTAAAATGTTTCAGAGATGAAGATTTGCGTGCCGACAGGCAACCTGAGTTTACTCAAATAGATTGTGAAATGGCCTTTGTGGAGCAGGAAGATGTGTTAAATACGTTTGAAGGATTAATAGCTCATTTGTTTAAAACCGTTAAGAATATTGATATTCCTAAGCTTACGCGTATGACTTATGCCGATGCTATGAAATATTACGGAAATGATAAACCGGATATTCGTTTTGAAATGAAGTTTGTTGAATTGAACGAATTGGCGAAAGGAAAAGGTTTTCCGGTGTTTGACAATGCAGAATTGGTTGTTGGTATTTGCGCAAAAGGAGCTGCTGAATATACACGTAAGCAATTGGGTGAATTAACTGAATTTGTAAAACGACCGCAAATAGGAGCAACCGGATTGGTGTATGCACGTTATAATGCTGATGGAACAATAAAATCTTCGGTAGATAAATTTTATAACGAAGAAGAATTAAAAAAATGGACTGCTACTTTTAATGCACAACCGGGTGATTTGATGTTAATTTTAGCGGGCGAAGAAAATAAAACGCGCAAAGCATTATCAGAATTACGTTTGGAAATGGGAACTCGTTTAGGTTTGCGTGATAAAAACAAATTTGCTTGTCATTGGATAATTGATTTTCCTTTGTTGGAATTTAGCGAAGAAGTAGATTCTACTTCCATTGGTGAAAAAGGTGGCCGCTGGCATGCGAAACATCATCCCTTTACATCACCTAAACTAGAAGATGTTCCATTTTTGGATACTGACCCAGGGGCCGTTCGTGCCAATGCTTACGATTTAGTAATCAATGGAGTTGAAATTGGTGGTGGTTCCATTCGTATTCACGATAAAAATTTACAAGCAAAAATGTTTAGCTTGTTGGGTTTCTCGAAAGAAGATGCACAAGCACAATTCGGATTTTTGATGAATGCTTTTGAATTTGGTGCACCTCCACATGGTGGATTAGCCTTTGGCTTCGA
>JALHPG010000201.1 GCA_022842625.1 Bacteroidia bacterium
AATAGTTAGAATTTTACGGAGGAAACATGGAAGCACAAGCATTGGAATCTTATCTTGAGCAAATGCGAGATTTAATTTCACAGAAGCAAGATAATCAGCTAGAGGATCACTCAACAATCTTTCACCTAATTGACGAGTATACTTCCGCAGTGGAAGGGAATAGTTCTGATCAGGCATTTTTTGAAGGAGAACGAAATTTTTATCAAGGCAATTTCGAAAATTCTTTGAAATTTTATTTAGAAGCTAAAGAGTTTCCAAATTTCCAATTTTATTGCTATAGAGCCTCAAGTCTTATCTCAGAAGCAAGAGGACAGCATGAAAAAGCTTTAAATTATGCCCAGAAGGCTTATAAGATTGACCCTCAAGATCGGTCTATGCGCAATTTATATGCTAATTTGCCGAGGGAAGAACTGGTGGAAGCGTCTCATAATTCAGAGGCAATTGCTGAATCTAATTCCGAGAATGAAGTTTTCTCAAATCATATCTATGATCAATATCAGCCCGTAAAATCTTCTTTGAACTCAGTTAATATTCCGAAGAATCATTTTAATTATACCTCTAAAGATTATTTGATGATGAGTTCTAAATCAGGTGGTGAGCTTGAAAAGCGAATTCAGAACTTTCAAAATAATCAAACTAAAAAAATGCAAGCTTACTTGACCAATTCTTTTCAAAAATCGTTTATCGCCGAAAATTTGCTTTGTATTTTGAATGGATGGTCTTTTGATCCTTCTGAAAAGCCTCTATTGTTCACGGAAGAATCCCGCAAGAGTAGTGGTGGGCATTATCTTAAATGGGATGGAAAAGGAATTGTCATCAATCCTGGGCCTGGATTTTTGGATAATTTTCATAGTCAAGGATTCTGCATTAAAGATATTGATTTTGTGATTGTCACTCGCAATTCAAGAGATGCATATGCAGACCTTAGGGCAATATCAGAACTCAATCAGCAACTCAATAAAAATTTAGCTGAAAGACAAATAATTCATTATTATCTGCAACAACGCGTCTACCAACAGTTGGCGCCATTTTTGAAGCCGAGTTTTAAGCAGGCACGAAATACAATTCACAAGCTTGAAATGTTTTTGGATTCTCCAGATGTTGAAAGGGTTGAATTGCATGAAGGGATTGTGTTGCATTACTTTTTAAATACTATGCCCGAAAAGACTCAAAATTCTAGAGAGGCAAATGACGATCAAGCTTTAAATAGTTCTAATCTAGGAATACGTCTAGAGTTATCGAACGAAAGCAAAAGCAAAAAGATGAAAATAGGATATGTTTCCGGATTGGCGTGGTCTCCACTACTTGTTCATCATTTGGGCTATTGCGATCTTCTAGTAGCAGCCTTTGGTAATACCTCATCGAATGATTACTCTAGGATAGGATACAATGAAGATTCTCTGGGATATCATGGATCAGCCTCTTTATTTGAAGAGTTGGCGCCACGTTTGATGCTACTTACTGAATTTAGTGGTCGAGAGGGGGATATCCGCTTGGAAGTCATTAAGAAGATGCGTGAGGAATGTACTCAAGATTCATCTACGCAAAAAACGGTATTATTACCTGCTGACATTGGCCTTACGTTTGATTTGAATACAATGCAGGTAAAATGTTTGCTATCTGAGGATTTAGTAGATCCTTCAGGTATAAATGTAGTGGCAGGCAGTGATAGTTTTGGGCGTTTACGATATTTGTCCTCATCTTTTTGCGCTTAGGTTATTTTGCTTAGATCCTGTAGCACGGCATTCAGATGCCGTGCTACGGTTTGTTACTCTGTGATCTCTGTGTTAAAAAAATAATGTACCAACGCTGCAGCGAATATGTTAAGCCTCGTTCGCATTTCTTAAGGCTTAAGCTCTTTTGTAACGTTTCTATAGGGCTGATGGCCATTCGCGCTTGTGCGTGAAATATCTTTTGCTTCCTTGTCAAAAGCATTCAATTCTGCAAACTTAATATTTTGATCCTCATAAGTACGAAAATAATACTTCAAATTAACCGGATCATGAACAACTGTGGCTTGTGTGTAATCTGAAGTAACTATGCCATCCACCGTTTTTTCTCGAATAGCACCTACAGGGATATCAAACTGATTTAATATATGAGCACTTGCCCTGTGAATATCAAATGAGTTAATAATGAAAATTTCGAAAATTTTACCAGCTGTTGTAATTTTTCTCTCTCCAATAATATTAAATTGGACTTGCTTTATATTTCAGTTTTGTATTATAATTATCATTTTAATGTGTTTGAAATTACTATTATAAATCTTTATTAAAAATAGGTCAAAATGAAAAAAAATCTAACCCTTTTCTTGCTCTTTCTTTTCTCGATATCCCACATCGGAGTGGAAGCTGCAACCTCTACTAGTCCTATAGTCAAGGATTTAGTGCAAATTTCAAAAAAGTCAACTAACAAACTTCCTGAACCATCATGGCCTTTTACTTTTGAAGATGAACATCTCTTTGAAGAGCCTCTACAACAGATTGATAAAGACTCTAAGAAAGATGCCCAAAAAAGATTTAATCGCATGTTGCATTCAATGTATTTGAATCCTGAGAATTCAAAAGAAATGTTTGAGCGAGCTTATTCTGTTTCAGCCTATATTCCCCAAATTAGTGCGTATATCAAAAATAAAATGTATATTTATGGCGAAGTTCAGAACGTATCTATCTACGGAAGTTTTCTTTATAACATGACAGATCCTGATGATGTTGACATGTTAATTATCGTGGACAGTCCTTATTCAGTCTTTGAGCATGTGGATGTAAATTCTGAAATTATTACTGGAATTCCGGGTTTATACCCAAAATTTAGTTTTCAAGTCATCGATTATAATTCCTATTTGGAGTCTTTGGCGAATGCGACTTCAGCCTATTTAACACGTTCAGAAAAAATGGCACTCCAGCATGTTGCAGTTGCTAGTGCCTGGTATTTTACAATTTACGGTTATGATTTTAGATTTGATAATCCAAGTAGCCTGGCAGAAGTTACTAAGGTGAATTATTTAAATAAATCTATTGTATCCCTTAATGCTGCTGGAGCACGTCTGTACAAATCAGCTTATTCTTATCTTCCCTATGAATCAGAGCGAATTCGTTTGAGAAAGGTTGTTTCAAGAATTCTTATTTCTGACTTTTTGATTCCAATATTGGACAAATCGATTAAAGCAACACCAGCTGTTTATACGAAATTATATGAAGAAATCAGATTAATTAAAGATCATGAGACGGCAAAATGGAAGAAAATCGAGAAAAAAGTTAATGCTTTATATTTTAAAAAGCTAGAGCAGTTGCTTTCGATTGCTGAGAAGCAAGGAAAGCTGGGTGAAATTATCTTCAAAGATAAATAGCATTGACTCTTCGACTGAATTAATTGTTGAATTTATATAAAATAAAATTCAATAAAAGATCGGAAGAGC
>JALHPG010000202.1 GCA_022842625.1 Bacteroidia bacterium
TTACGCCCCCTTTACGCCCCCAAATACGCCCCCACGATTTATAATTCCCGCATATGAAGCAAAGGACTAACGTTATCGTCAAACCTGGATATAGAATTACACTCTAACCCCTATTAGACAAATATCATCAACCTGCTCTAAATCCCCCTTCCAATCATTCAAAGCTGCTTCCAGAACTTCTTTCTGCTCTTGCATTGTCTGGTGAGCTATACTAACTAATAATTCCTTTAAACGCTTATACATAAACTTCTTTCCTTTGGGGCCCCCGAACTGATCGGGCATACCATCAGTTAAAGTATACACGATATCTCCTGTTTCTAATTTAATTTCTTGCTGCATAAAGGAAGCACCGTCCCTGTCGTGTTTTCCCACTGGCATTTTATCAGCATCTAATTCGATCAAAATATTTCCCCTAACTATCCATATTGGATTATTTGCCGCAGCATATGTAAGCTTACTATTTTCAAAATCGAATGAAATTAAACTACAATCCATTCCATCTTTTCCCCCGTTTTCACTTCCGTCTTTTTTTAATCGTTCAATAATTGTGTTTCTGGTGTGATTAAAAATCTCCGCCGGTTCGAGCAACCCCTGAATGACCGCCTTTTCTAAGGACGAAATATTCAAGATACTCATAATTGCACCAGGCACTCCGTGCCCCGTTGAATCGGCAGTAGCCAACAAAAAATTTCCATTACTCAATTTAGTCGCCCAATAAAAATCTCCACTTACTACATCTTTAGGTTTGAATAAAACAAAATATTGTTTTAGGTTCTCATTAAGTAATTCTTTTGTTGCCAAAAAACTTCTTTGTATTCGCTCTGCATAGTTTATACTATCTGTTATTTCCTTATGTTTTTCATCAACCAAATGTTTTTGTTCTGTTATGATGTGCTTTTGTTTTTGGGTGACTTTATATCGGTTAAAAACAAATCCAGAAAAAACAATCACCAAAGCCAACACAACATAAAGTCCTATCTTTTGTGATTGTTGTTTTTCTATTTCGAGAGTGGCAATTTTTCTTTCATCGTTTGCGCGTAAGCTATCTGCCAAAGCTTTCTTCTCGTATTCTATCTGATACTGTTTTTGTATTAACGCCTTACGTGTTTGATCGTTGTTAAGGCTGTCGCGCATCTTAATAAACAATTCATACATTTCTAAAGCTTGTGCAGGTTTATTTTGTTTAGTATAAATATCTTTTAACGCTCCTGCTGATGATTTAATACCCCAAGGATTTCCGATTTCCTTACTCGCGCTTAAAGATAATAACGAGTAGTCAAGAGCTTTTTGATATTTATTTTGAATAAAATAAATACGAGCAATGTTGTTTTGTATAGTCGCTACACCTTTTCTGTTATTAAGAGATTTAAACATATCTAAACACTTCAAGTATTTTTCTAACGCCGACTCATAATTACCAAGTTTTTCCTGAGCAAAAGCGATAGTGTTTAAAGACTGACACTCCCCTTCTACATCACTAATTTCACGCTGTATTTTTATTGCTTCATTCACATACTTCAAAGACTTCTCTATGTCAAAATTTATATAAGATTTCCCGATAAGGAATAACGTAAAACTGATTTCCTTTTTATCGCCAATAGATCTTTGTATTTCAAGACTTTCATTATAGTATAAGACAGCTTTTTTAAAGTCTTTCATTTGTAAATATATTTCTCCGATATTATTTAACGTATTAGCAACGTCTACCCTTTTGTTAATGGTTTTTTGCATCTTTAAGGCAAGGGTAAGGTATTCTAATGCCCCGATTATGTCGCCTTTGTATGCAAGGAGAGCACCTTTATTATTATATGCTGCGGCAAGATATTTATTGAAATGGTTTTTTTGGGCTACAACAAGCAATTCTTCGTTATACTTTTCTGTTAGTTTCTGATTAGGTTCAAATTCAATTTTAGCAATTAAAGCGTTGCAGATGGTGGTGTCGTTTAGGTTCTGTGATTTCAGACCAGTAACTACTACCAATAATAATATAAAAATCCTATTTCTCACACTGCCTATTCAATCCCATAAATACTAATATCCGCAATATAAGTTGAGCCTGCAATAGCTTCTATACTTATTTTACTAACTGCGAATACTGGTGTAATCTTAATTGAAAGCTTTGGCGAGCCCTTCAATTCAAAATGCTCAATTTCCGATTTCTCAACTTCAACCTCTCCAAAGTATTGAACTATCAAACTTGTTGGAGTTGTACCTATAAAAGTGATCTCAGCTAATAATGAAATTGGATTGTCAGCTAACCAATTTCTTTGATACATCGGGTTAATATTAATAGTCTTTTTTTTAGTAGTATTGTTCCACTCAATTCTTTGTTCTAATATCAGAAACGTTTTGTTTTTCATTGTTTAAGGGTTTGCTTTAATTATTTCTCGTAAATTAATTAACGCTTCATTGGGTGTCATCCCTCCTTCAAAGGGAATAGCCGCATTAAATTGATCATTAATATATTCGGCAGTTTCTTGGTTATATGCTATTTTATTTAAAATTGATAGAAACGTTTCAGCCTCATTTGCTGTCAAGCCAAATTCCAGAAGTAATTCTTCTTTTATTCGCCCTAAAAAATAGTAGGCTATACATTTATCAAACAACTCAGAAAAACTATTTTTAATAATATCAATAGATGAATTTGCCGGTAATTCTATTGTGGAAATTTTATCGTAGCCAGTAATAACAATGGTTCCTAATTGAGCTCTTAAACGATCAGCGTTCCGCCCTTTAAATTTTTCGTGATTAAAATGTCCAATACCATTTATTATAATCTTCCCTTCAGTTACTGTAAAACGAAAGTCAAACATTATACAATTCACTTCAATAATATCTGCCGGTTTTGCCTTTGAGCGATAATGAATAATTTGTTTAGGCTCAATCCACACAAATGCAGATGCCGAACCTTCGGAATGCGACAGGAAAGAATCGAAATCTGCTATAAAATTATTTGCTTCACTTTCGAATTTATTTTTAATGTGAGCAACATACGCATTATACGCTGCACCTAAATCTTCCAACGTGTTCTTTACTTCCTTCATAATATAAGTTTTATCGAGGCAACTTTGTTGACATTAAAAAATCAACATTTCGATATGTTTTTATTCCAAATAAAAAATCAGTTAATACATAATAGTAAATTTCCATCTCAATCAATAACCTGCGCACACCTATTTCGCTCAATTCCCTGTCATAGCCAATTTCTTTCCACTGTTCTGCCGTATTAAAAGAATGAATCAACAGCGTTTGCTTTTCACGTTCAGAAGTTAATTCCAATTCATTACCACAATAGGCTGTTAACCTAAATTCCTGAGCGTATGAAGCTGGATTTGTTTCAACGCTAAAAATTAATTTCACTATAAAACCGCAGG
>JALHPG010000203.1 GCA_022842625.1 Bacteroidia bacterium
GCAATTCTAATTTCTCTTTTCTTTTTCCCGATGCCGGGCTGGGGTGCAGGACTATTGTTATTAGGAGTAAGTTATTATTTGATCCGCCGAAAAAAAACCAGCGATTATAATGATAACATTAGCCATGAGTCTCACTTTTGGGGTGCAATGTTTGGCATAGTATTTATTATAATTTTAAAACCCGGTATTTTAAAACATTTTATCGCTCAGGTTTTAGGAACTAATTAATTTTCTATTATCTTAGCTCTATATTACATCGCTATGAAAAATTTTATATTGATCAGCATTTTTACACTTTCTGTTTCATTAGGAAAAGCACAGTGTATTCGTATTTATGTAGCCGAAAAAGTTAAAGAGGTTGAAATTCCTATTGAACGTAGAAAATTTGAGATCACTATTAACGATACCATGAAGTTGAATTTAACTTCGGGGAATAATGGTTTGTTAGGCAGAGTATCTTTGCCTTCGGGTAAATACAATGTAAAATTAACCAGTCCTGATTATGCAGATGCCATCATGAATGATGTTGTTGTTGAGGAATCAAAATCAACCAATATTACAATGAATGTTGTAGCGGCAACAGCACCTGTTAAAGTTGAGGAGAAACAACCTGCAGATAAAAAGAAGGTTGAGAAGAAGTAAACTTTGTTCTAGTTTTACTTTATTACAAATGATTAATATTTTTTTTTAAATATATTGAAGATCTTATTTATCTAAGATCTTTTTTATTTCAGGTCTGAAATACAAATTAGATTTTAAGATCTTTCCGTCTTCTCTAAAAATAGGCTCTCCTTTTTCATCTAATTTACTCATGTTACTACGGTGAATTTCGTCGTAAACTTCTTCTATTTTATGTTGTAAGCCGTGTTTTAATATTGTGCCGAATAAAATATACAGTTGGTCGCCTAAGGCATCTGCAATTTCAACAAGATCGCCATTTTTACAAGCATCTAAATATTCTTCGTTCTCTTCTTTAATTAAATTATAACGAAGCGTGTAATCTCTTTCATCAATCAATTTCATTTCCGAAGAATTTCCAATTTTGAAAATATCATGAAATTCTTCTACCGACTTAATTTTTTCGTATAATTTACTCATAACCTAATTATTTTTTGCCTTTACGTGCTTTGTATTCGGCGTTAAACTCATCAACTATTTGGTTGGTAATATCCAAAGTAGCATTTCCTAAAAGCATAGTTGGTACAGCATCACTGTAGGATAAAATATAATCGTACTTTCCGTTGTTCCACTTTATTAAAAACTCTTTTACGTTCTTTTGAAATGTTGCATTCTTTTCTCCAATATCAATAGATAAATTATCCATTTGTATTTGTTTATTCTGAGCTTCTTTTTCGATAGATTGAATTTCTCTTGCTTTTGCTTCCAATTCGCTTTGCGGCGCAATGCCTGCTTTTTGAGACATTTGAAACTCTTCTACCTTTTTTTGGTATTGCATGCTTAAGTTTTCTACGCTGGCTTCAATACTTGTTTTTCTTCTTTTTGATTCTGCAATAAGATCAATAACTTCTAAACTTTTCTCATTTAAAATATCAATATTTACAAATGCAATTTTACCGGTAGGTGCGTTTCCAACTGCTTCAAGCGGTTTATCTTTTTCCGATTTATTTTCTTTTTTTGCTTCTTCAACAATTTCTTGTTTTTCCGGAGCAGAGCCACTCAATGTATTAACCTTGTAAAATAAAAAACCTACAGCTGCTATTAATAGTGCGTTAACTCCGATGATGATCTTGTTCATTTAATTTTAGAATAATAGTTAGTACAAATATAAAATTACCTTACGGTTTAAACAATATATTTTGTTTTGGTTTTACTTCCATTTGTAAATCATTAACATTTGCCTGCGTTTCACTCTGAATATAGCCATAAATCTTGTTAAATGTTATGGCCTCGGTATAGCAATTGGCATGTAATTCATGTCTGCACCAAGCTGCGTAGTCTAAAGAATACTGCGATCCGCTTTGAACACAGAAATGTTTTACATAGTTAGGTAATTTATCTAAAACGTTTTTTGTAAAAGTGATGCTTACAGTATTTCTGTTTCCGCTTTTTAAGTTGGCAGATAAATTGTCGGGCCAGATATTCTGTTGGTTAAAGCAGGGCATTATCCAAAACAAAAAAATGATCAAATAAAACAAAGGAAACTGTAATAGTAAAGTAGGACTGTAATAGCGCTGTTTTGTCTTTCCTGAAAAAAGTAAAAACAACAAAGGAATGAAAGCAATGTTGCTGAACCACATGGCGTAATTTTGATTGCTGGCTGAAGGAAATAAAAATAAGATAAGTAATGCGTGAAAAATAACAGCAAACGTTATTGCTAAATAGCGAATGGGTCTTATCAATAAGCCAAAACCGATAAATAATAATGTGTACGGAATAAAAACACCGATCTTTTTAATGAATAAGAATTGACGTTCACTCATCATCTTTTTTAGAGGAGAAATTAATTCCGGAAAATCTGTTTCAACAAAAAAAGAGTTGAATTGGCTGATGCCGTTAAAAATATAAAACGAACAAAATATTAATTGAAGTACAATAAAAAAGGAGGTGAACTTATTAGCGTCATCGATCCTGCCATTGTAAAACACTAACACAAATAAAAAGGAGCAATAGATGTAAAACCATGGCTGCAAGCGGTTCATATCAATAAGTACCATGGCCGTGCCAATTAGAAGCGCTAAAAAAATAAGTAAACGATGCTTCTTTAAAAACAATGAACCTATCAACATAAATAAAAAAGAGCCAACAATAAAATAATCATATGGCGCTTTAATAAAAGCAGTTTCGTAAACGGCTGCGTGCGGAAAAAAACGTTCGCCTGCCCAAAGGTTTAGTGACAATAGAATAGAAACAACCAGCGAGATACAAATGGTAACTCTTATAAATTGCAAGCGTTGCGGTATTGGCAGTATAAGTCCTTCTATCATTTGCTTTTTAACTTTCCTGCCGAATAAAAGTATTTCTGATAATAGGTTTCGGTTAAACTATTAACCAAAACACCTTTTGTAGTGCTTGCATGAACAAATTTTTTATCGCGAAGGTAAACGCCAACGTGGGTAATAGAATTACTGTTTATTTTAAAAAAAATAAGATCACCTTCTTTGGCCTTTTCTATATTTATTTTATCGCATTCTTTGTAAATATCGGCCGCAGTTCTAGGGATCTTTTTGCCGTAAACTTTGTCAAATAAATTAATGGTAAAACAACTGCAATCAACCCCGCTTTTTTCACAGCCCCCGTATTTGTATGGGGTGCCGTACCAATCGCTAACAAATGAATACAATTTATTTTCTTTTATTTCTTTATTGGTAACACCCA
>JALHPG010000204.1 GCA_022842625.1 Bacteroidia bacterium
CTTTAGCAGCCCCTCATCAATTTGCGAGAGTAGACCTGTAATAGAAATGTCTCCCTTACTAATAAAATTATCCACCCCAATGTCAAATGCTTCTTTCATTGATGTCACATCTATAAATGCAGAGATCATCATGATTAAAGCTTCTGGATTATATTCACGAACTATTCTGGCTATTTCAAGCCCATTGATTCCCTTCCCTAGATTTAAATCAAGTAATGCGACATCAAAATTTTCTGCTTTAATGAGGCTGATCGCATTTTCTATTTCAGTAGCTGAATAAACCTCAAATTCATTTTCGATTAAACTTTTTCTAATTATTCTTTGCCATTGCAATTCATCTTCAACAATTAAAACCTTTCTTTTTTTTGAGTTGATTTTCGTTAATTCTCCTTTAATTAGTTGAATACGAAATATAGTCTTTCGTTTATTAGAAATAAAACTTAAAGAGGCGCCATACTTTGTCATTAAATTTCTAGAAAGCCAAAGCCCTAACCCATGCCCAGACGCTTTTGTTGAAAGCCCCACGTTGAAAATCTTTTCTCTAAGTTCCTGAGGAATACCAACGCCATTATCAACAACATCTATTACTACAAAATCGCCTTCCAAATAACTTTTTATTTCTATTTGGGCATTATCGGTTTTATCTCTAATTGCCTGCACAGCGTTATCAATTAAATTACTAAGAGATAAAATTAGTGCCTGTTTATTTATTTTCACACTAGGTAAATTCTTGGCGAGATTAAGTTTGAATACGTCTTGTCGATTCAATTTTTTATTTTCAACAAAACTTTTCAAGCATTCTTGAATAACGGGATTTACTTGAATAAATGACGTTTCCGTATCTTCTAAGTTCTGTAAAGTCCGAAAAAATTTAAGTTGATTAGAAAGTATTATTAAGCTATTCTGAATTGATTTTTTTGAGTCAACTAAAGTATCTATTATTTCATTATCGGAGATGCCTAATTCATTAAGTTTCTCTGCAATAGACTCTAATGAGTGGGGTATCCAGCCTAAGTCATTAACTAATGCATGAACCATGCTTGATAGTGCTATCCCTTCTGTTAAATTAGTGTCATTGTTCATTATCAAATTTAAGATTCTCTTTAAATATTTAAAGATGGAGTTTTACCATAAATATAATATACTGTTATTTCCTCAATATAATACCACCAAATAAGAGATAAAAATTTACAAACTCAAAAACTAAATAGTTAATCTTATCTAATTTTTTGGTTTCGAAAACGCTTCTTTCCATGCTCTTTTATTAAAGATCAAAAACTGAATTATATAATCTAACAATTGTAATTAAGTCTGATATTAACTTTGTAAGCTTAAATTCTGATTTTTATACTCTAAAGTTGATTAGACCAAAAATTCGCTTATCTTAAATACGTATTTCACAACCTCGGTTAAATCGTGACGAACCTTAACCCATTGGCTATTTTTCCAAGACCATAAATCACGCTTTATTCCTCTGTTTTTGGCGCAATCACTAAGAATCTGCTTCCAAAATACTCTATCCAAAACACCGTTATTTTCATCTTTAATAACTAACATAGAATAACGATCATTTATATTCTCCTGATTTACCTCAATATCGAATAAATAGAAATATTTACCGTCTTTATTAATCTCAGCCAGCATTGCTTGACGACGTTGTTTTTGCTGCTTATCAAGAAATGACCAATTAATCCATCTACCCAAAATGTTTAGCGGAAAATAAATTCCATGTTCCCGTTTGGTTAAAGCATCTTTAATATCCAAATCAAAACTTAGAATCCTGGTTTTAATTGAAGAATCTTTTTCCAACTCAGTCAATATATTTGTAAAAAGACCCCACCCTGCAGGAATTGATTTAGGTAAATCGTTATCAGCGTCTGAGTCTTCGCCAATCCCAACTTTTAACCCCTGAGTTTCAGACGATCCAAAAGTGCCTTCACCGGTAGAAAGTCCTTTTTTAGTGTCAGTTTTTTCGGTTGTAACTCGATAGCGGGTGCCGCTTTCAGTTTTTTCTGCTTTCAGACGCCCTTCTTTTTCCTTTGAATCCAAATCGGTGAACTTTCGTCCGTCATAAAACACCTCATCAAAAATTTCTTTGAGCGACGGTTCATTATCATGCTCAATTTCTTTCTCACCTTGATCTTCAGGCTTCATACGAGTAATCGTATTTTCCTTTTCTGATTTTGGCGATTCAGGATTAACTTCTGTTTCACCTTCAATTCCCCAAATAAGTTGTTTGTATGGAAGTGGATAACTACAGGTTTCCATAAAATAAACGAGCAAATGCCAAACTTCTTCTTGTTTGAACCACTTTCCGCAGACCTGTAAATTCGTTTCTCCGACAAACGGAAATCCGGCTTCAACAATCCGACGGTTTTTATTATTGAGATTCCTGACAATGCTCGAATATATTCGCCATGCAGTTTCTTCGGCAAAGGCGGAAAATGCTAATCTCGCTACATTATGTCGATCCGTCCCGATAAGTTTGTTTCGTAAGATCAGATTTCCGACTCCTGTATTTTCATCAAGCTCCGTTTGATCTGGATCAAAAAGACGATTTTGTTGCTGGCGGGTTCCACCCGTCATAATACCGCGCGTTAGATTAGACGATCCGGCAAAATAAAACCGTATGACTTCATAACTCGGAATCAGTATCTTTTTCTTTGCGTCTTTTGGGAATCCTATTTCAAAAAAGGTTGTTTCTGGACAGCTATCTATTGATGGGAAATATGATAATAAAGTTTCATAATTCTTAAATTCAGGTGCGGCGATTATTCTGGTGTTTTGAGGATTAATCTGTAGATTTCTTAAAAATACACGTTCAGTTAGGGCAGTTGTTTGATGGATGCCGGAGCTCCAGAAAGTTCCTAAATGCAAAAAGGGCAGTAAACTGATTCCTACCTCAATTTTTCGTACCTGTTTGTAATCATAGGAACTCTTCTGTTTTAAAGTTTGCTGATTGAGTTCCGTTTCCTTAAACGGAACAATGAATACTTCCAATAAAGGCTCGCTTCGAGCATTAGGATTTGGTAATAGGTCGCCAAACCAATCTATTTTCCATAGTCGCTTATCATCTGGAAATGCTTTCAGTCGAAAGCGAGCCGGGAGACGCATTAACTTCTATTCGTCCTCCCGCTTGCGAGGTTTGGTATCTTTATTTGCAAAGTTTGAGTCCGACTTGCAGGGTTTGGTATTCTTCATAATTAATTTCAGATGCACGACCGTTTCGACGTGATGCGTTTGCGGAAATAAATCGAGCGCGGTAATGGATTCGATTTCGTAAAGATTTTCGCACAAAATCCGTAAATCCCGCGCGAGTGT
>JALHPG010000205.1 GCA_022842625.1 Bacteroidia bacterium
CACATAATCTTTGGTGTCTCTGCTGCCGGGGTTTATAAAGCTTTGTCGATTTCTTAAAGTATAACTCCTCGTCCAAGTATTGAATTTAATGTGCTTGCTAAACATCCATTTGGTCAAAGTTAACTTTTAGTTTAGCGGTAAGCAGATGCCTGTACACATTGTCACTCTAGAACAAGAATCACTCTCGCTATGAAGTTTTGTCACGTTCTTTGCATAATTTATTGATTAATAAATTATTAATACTGATTAACAGGTGTTTTAACTAACTGTTTTTATTAATTTTACACTCGCAAGTGCTTGCCAACACTCGCCAATAATCGTCAGATTTGTCACGTTTTATATTTGAGATCAAATGGAAAGTCTTGCAACCGGTTTGAATTAACCCGCCTTAACAGTCTGGCATAGCCAGTCTGTCACCTAATGCCACACAAGAGCAAAGCTGTTGTGTCTGTGTGGGTAGTACAGAATCATAAAATCCTGTC
Organism: Bacteroidia bacterium; assembly: GCA_022842625.1. Taxonomy (GTDB): domain Bacteria; phylum Bacteroidota; class Bacteroidia; order B-17B0; family Aurantibacillaceae; genus Aurantibacillus. The sequence continues at coordinate 483 of JALHPG010000205.1, forward strand.
GTAACGAACATATTGATTAATTTTTTGTGAATTAAGCATATTGAGGATTAACGCACAGCTATGAGATTTACTATTTTATTATTTTTGGTATTAGTTTCGGGAATCACATTTGCTGAAAACTACTTGGTAAATAGCAATAAATTATTTAATTTTGCTGAAAAGTCTTATCCAGAGTTCTTTAGCCCTGCTAGCACAGCAACTTTCAGCTTAAATAATTATTTGGTGCGTTACTATTCCAACACAGGCAACTACATTGGAACTACTGGAGAAGATGTCTATGTTTATGGTGATGTTTTCAAGGGTCTTTTAAAAGCTGGAGTAATTTCGAATTTTATAGAATTAGAGCCTGATAGCGATGAATTATTAGCTCAATTATTTGGAGGTGGGCAGAGTAATGTACAAGTTTATGGATCAGGTGTTGTGACTTCCATTTTATCGGATGATCTTGACGGTAGCCGCCATCAAAGATTTATCATTGAGTTAAAATCAAAGCAAACGCTACTGATCGCTCACAATATAGATTTAGCACCAAAAATTGATGGATTATCTTTAAATGATCAAATTGAATTTTTTGGGGAATATGAATGGAATGATAAAGGTGGAGTCATTCATTGGACACATGATGATCCTGAAGAAATTCATGTGAATGGCTGGATCTTTCATAATAATGTTATCTATCAGTGATTTCGTATCGAAAGAAACTCTTAAATTTTGATTTAAATTGACACATAGATTACGAAACGTAACTTAAAATTACAGATCAATTTAAATCAATCACTTGCAATGCTTGCCAAGCATAAAAGCTGTGTCACGCAGCCTCAATCAGGGTGGTTTGTTGTGTTATTGGCACAAATTTGACACAATCATGTTTGTTAGACTTAGTATCCGATTCCAGCCAAAACCAGACAGTCAATATCTTTCAATAAATCAACTATAATCTGGCCTGAAAATAAGTGTTCAATTAAATTAGATCAGCCCAGTTAAACTCTCTGAGTTAAGTAACTCATGAGCAAATTGGCGTATAAGAATGAAATGATAGTTCTCTGGTGTACCAACCTCAACACCATTAACCTTCACAGACATGATTTGTGACAATCCTTTCCTCAATTCCAGAATTGCTTGGGGAGCTGCTTCAACATGAGCCCCCCCTTCTTTATTAGCTGTCTTGAGGATAATTTCTTTCCTTGTTAATGTATTTTCCTGCATCCATACTTTTTCTTCCCACCACTCACTGACAGTCCTCAAAATCAATGGAGTAGGTAATGGGAAAGGAACAGCCGTACCTCCTTTAGCTGAGCTTGCAAATAATGGAAAAATTGAAACTGGTTGAAAACTTTTTGGCAATAAATCAAATGAGGATACAAGTTTCACACGTTCTTTAATATCCATTTGTCGAAGAACTGATTTACTATTATTTGTATCATGTATCAGAACACGAATACAAACCGCGATCCGAATGGATTCATCTAGATGACCTATATCATATAGTTCACAAGATCTGCGAATATATTCCAATTGACGTCGTAGATGATCTGTTAAGGAGATAGTACCAGGAGATGATTTTGGTATTTTTTTATTTTTCTTAGAATCTTCTTTAGATACATTTTTAAACTGAGTAATAGTTGGGTAAGCGTCCAAAGCTCCCATTTGAAATAGATAAGCTTTATTATAATTGTCTATGTGTATCAGATGTGCGTTTAACAATTGAACAATTTTTTTATAATAAAGTTGATTAGCAGCTTTACATTGTTCTATGGATATGGGCATTGAGCCAATACGTCTTGGCTCTAAAATAAGATCGCAATGCTTGAGTAATGTAATAGAATCATCCGAGGTTAGGTATTTACTGACATCGGGGTACGACCATTGCATCTGTCCTTGCTCACTTTTTTCTTGAATAATGGGCTGAGGATAATAATCGTGGTCGAACTTACGCAATTGAGAAAAGAACTCTTCAACATTCTTATAGTTAGCGAAGCTAGCATAAGCCGGTATCGCCTTCTCTCCAATTGTCAAAATAAAACCAAATGCAAGGATCTCAAGAATCACTTTTAATTGAAGAGTTGCGATTTCAACGGCTGCTTCTTCATCGATATCATCAATAGCTCCCTTAGAGAATTTTTGAAAAATTTGTCCACGTTGCTTAATCACCGCTAGTTGTTCCAAATATTTTGTTATTGCGTGTTGATCCATTCTTTTCCTTGAAGATTATCTCAATATTTTCTTATATTTAACATGATGCAAATCATTTATTAATTTTAAGTTTTTTCATCTCTCAAAATGCACCTCAATCAGATAAGCATCACTACTGGTCAGAAAATTGCAATAATTGATACTTTATTCTTCTAGATTCTTCACATTAAATTCCATTTGTTTTTTTGAAAGTCTTGCATGATCTTATGAAGATTTGAATTCTTATGTCGATACATGAGGTATGTTTTGCTCGGCATAAAATCTGTACTGTTCAAATAGACCATGAACAAATCTAAAAAAGAGTATGGCAATCTCACGCTTGAGGAATTCAAGTAACTTATCAATAAGTTGCCAGAAATTCATAGCCAAATGCAAGAATTACCCGATCTTTTAAATTCTGCTCCTAAAGATAAAATCAAGGAAGTACTGGATCAGGGTTTATATTCGGCTATTGCATATGAATTGTCATTCCAAGAATTGCTGGCACTGCTTATTTGCGCATTGTGAGATTACCGGACTGGAGTGGAATCGAGTCGATTTAGATCGGCGTACAGCATGGCTCAATCGTACTAAAAATGGCACGCCGAGAGGTGTTCCGTCAAATACGGATGCAGTAGCCGTTTTGCAG
>JALHPG010000206.1 GCA_022842625.1 Bacteroidia bacterium
AAACCAACAGCCAAGAAATAAAAACCCAAGGCAAGAACAAAATAATACACAACCAAAACAAGAATCAAAACCGGTTAAAATTAGGAACCAACAAAATAATACACAGCCAACTCAAAAAAAGCAAGGCGTTAATATGCCACAAAATAATTCTCCAAGACAACAAGGTGGAAGTATTAAGCAAGGTGGCGGAGGCGGAAGAAATACAGGTGGCGGCGGTGGTGGTGGAAAACGAAAATAATATGATTTTCGTTTAGTCGTTTGTTTTTTAAGAATTACGACTTTATTAAAACTGTAAGTTTTTTTACTGCTTAATTTTAATTTTCCACTTTTGCATATCGTAGGTTTTTGGAACCATTGATCTATACAAATATTTGCTGTAGTAACTTAAAATAAAGCCTGCCACAATTGATCCACCATAGTATGGTGCTAAAGTTGCAATGTCTTTGTATAATAATATGCCAAATAGTACAGGAAATACTTTTAATTCAGTTCCAACCACAAAAGCACTTTGCGCACCAATGGCTCTTCTTTTGTTATAATGCTTTGAGTAAATAACTGTTTTTAATTGATCTAAAGACAACGCAAAAGTGCTGTCGTATTTTAGGATCTCAAAATCAGTTGAGCGGTCATATAACGGGTTGTATTCGAATTTAGAAAAATAAACAGAGTCTTTTGAAAAGCCTTCAAGATGGCAATGATTTAAAATACTAGTATCTCTTTTTAAAACGATTGAAATTAATGCACCCGAGTTAATTTTAACTTCAGTTTTGTCATCTGTAATTGAAGCTTCTTTCGTGGTTATTCTTGTTGTATAACTTGTGTTTTTTAAATGCCTTTGTTTTCTGTATTTTTTACGGATATAAACATCATCATCAAATTTATTTTCATCAAATTGTTTTATTACTTCACCTTTTGAGTTATAGTATTTACTAACGCCTGTTGGTTTTACAATGTGCGAATAAATTGTTCCGTTTTCTCTGTAAGAATCGGTGATGTATTGATCTTCCTGCTTTCCATGGTAAGTTATTTCAGAAAGTTTACCATTGTCGAAATACGATTTTTCAATACCGATAGCTGTTTCTTTTTTTTCGGATGCCACAAGCCATATTGAATCTCCAAGCTGCCCGTTTTTATGATATTTGCGAATTTCAAAAGTGTCAATGCCACGATAGTAGGTGATCAGTTTTGGTTTTCCGCTTTTATAATATTTAGCTTCAATAATACTGTCTTTTTTTTGCCCGAATAAAACGTTCGAAAGTAAAAGAAGTATAATTATTAGTTTGTTTATCATAAAAGGGATTTTAATTAACTGGGCTTTGATTCACTTTTAGATCCTCGATCATAAATTGAATGGTTGTTACGCCTCTAAATTCATTTTCTTGAATTTTAAAAACAATGTCCATTGGAATTTTACGTTGAAAGAAGTTAATGAAATCACCTTTGTCGTATGCAATTGCCTGAAAACGAATATTAGGATTTGACTTTTGAAATAATTCTAATTTTAAATGGTTATTACCAAACACTTTTCCCCAGCCTGTTTCAAAAACATTTTTACAATAAAATGTTGGGGTCATGTTATGCGGACCATGCGGTGCAAATTGTTTTAAGATCCTTACCAGCTTATCACTTATTTCATGAAACTCTAGTTCAATATCAATATCAACTTTTGGAATGAGCTGATCTTTGGTAATACTTTCTGAAACTACTTTCTCAAACTTATTTATAAACGCATCCAGGTTTTCTTTTTTCATGGTTAAACCTGCAGCAAATTTATGTCCGCCAAATTGTTCTAAAAGGTCGCTGCATTTTTCAATAGCGCTATAAACATCATATTCTTTAACGCTTCTGGCACTACCGGAAACTTTGCCGTCACTCTCGGTTAAAATAATTGTTGGACGATAATATTTTTCTATCAAGCGTGAGGCAACAATACCAACAACACCTTTGTGCCAGGTTGGACTAAATAATACGGTAGAATTTTTTTCAATTAATAAAGGATCACTCTCCATTTGCATAATTGCTTCGGAGGTAGTTCCCTGATCAAGATCTTTACGTTGGGTGTTTGTTTCGTTAATGGCCTTTGCAAATTCTTCGGCATGTATTTCGTCAGGGCAAATTAAAAGTTCTACAGCCTTACTGCCATGTTCAATGCGACCGGCAGCATTTATCCGTGGCGCTAAAACAAATACTAAGGTGGTAATTGTAACAGTTTGTTTGGATTGATTTAAATTTAATAAGGCTTTTATGCCGGGTCTAGGATTTGAATTTATTTTCTCTAAACCAAAATGCGCCATAATTCTGTTCTCGCCATTTAAGGGAACAATATCTGCCGCAATACTAACCGCAACAAGATCTAAATAGTTATAGCAAGTCTCTAATGGGAAATTATTTTTTATTGAAAAGGCTTCAATTAATTTTAAGCCTATGCCGCAACCGCTTAATTCTTTGTAAGGGTAGGGGCAGTCGTTTTGTTTTGGGTCTAGCACTGCAAAAGCTGCAGGCACTTCGTCTCCCGGAAGGTGATGGTCGCAAATAATAAAATCGATATTTTTTGAATTTGCGTAATCAATTTTATCGTTAGCTTTTATCCCGCAATCTAAAGCAATGATCAAAGAAAAATTATTTTCTTTTGCAAAGTCTATTGCTGCAAACGAAATACCATAACCTTCTTTATAACGATCAGGGATATAATAATCAATTTTTGCTATATGATCTTTAAAGAAACTGTAAACAACGCTTACAGCTGTTGTTCCGTCAACATCATAATCGCCATAGATCAAAACTTTTTCGTTTTTTTCGATGGCAGTATTTATTCTGTCAATAGCAATTGACATTCCTTTCATTAAAAAAGGATCATGCAATTGTTTAAGGTCGGGTCTGAAAAAATCTTTAGCTTCCTGGTAATTAAAAATATTACGTTGCACTAAAAGTTTTGCAATGATGCTGTCAACATTTAATTGTTGCTCTAATTCTTCAATAGCTTTTGTATTACTATTGGAATATATTTTCCATTGCTTTTCCAATTAGGTTAAGCAATATTATGGTAAACAGCTTCAATGTCATCGTCCTCTTCCATTTTCTCTATCATGGCCATTACTTCTGCTTCTTGCTCAGGAGTAAGTTCTTTGGTAGTGGTTGGACTGTATATTTTACTTGTTTCAAGAACATTTATTTTTCTTTCTTCTAATGCAGATTGCATTTTTCCAAAATCAACAAATTGTGTTTGAATAATTAACTGGTTGTTTTCTTCATCCAAAGAAATATCTTCTAAACCAAAATCAATTAATT
>JALHPG010000207.1 GCA_022842625.1 Bacteroidia bacterium
GCTTCTTCGGTTGGACGAGAGGCTCTGAAAACTAATTTTTTACCGTCTGGAGAAAAGAACGCCCCGCCATCATAGCCTAAACCAAAGGTAATTTGTTTTTGATTTTTGCCGTCAACATCCATTGTCCATAATTCAAGATCACCACTTCTATCACTTGTAAAAACAATTTTGTCACCTTTTGGCGATACTGTTGCTTCAGCATCATAGCCATCTGTATTAGTTAATTGTTTTGTAATTTTCCCTTTAAGATCTGTTACATAAATATCAAAACTTTTGTAAACTGCCCATAAGTATTTTCCTTTTACTTCCGGTACAGGCGGACACTCGTCGCCACCTTTGTGTGTAGATGCGTATAAGATGTGTTTGCCATTCTTTAAAAAATAGCTGCAAGTTGTTCTTCCTTTGCCGGTACTTACCATTGTTGGTTTGTAAGTTGAGTCATTTGCGGCTTTTTCTATATCTAAATTAAATATCTGATCGCATTTTAACCCCCATTTAGCATTATTACTTTGAAAGGAAGCATATTTCCCATCGTAACTAAAATAAGCTTCTGCATTGTCGCCACCATGCGTTAACATTTTTAAATTGGTTAAATGTTTTTCGTCCTGAGAAAAGATCAAGCGCGTTGCAAGGATTAAGGTAAGTGTTAAATAGTGCTTCATAATATAAAATAAGAATGGCGTTAAAAAGTGCAAAAGTACAAATTATGCGTAAAATTAATAGTTACATTTATAAACTATTGTATAAATAAACTGTTTTAAAGTCTGTGAAAAAAGAATCCACAATTCCTATCGGCACCAAAGCATTAATATTGTCTAAATATTATTATGGAGTTTTAAGTAAAAGTCTTGAGAATATTGATTCTGAAAGGTATTTTTCGATTCTTTATTTTTTAAATGATAATAACGGCTGCAACCAACAATGTATTTGCAATAATTTAGCCATTGATAAAACTGCCATGGTTAAGGTAATAGACTACCTAATTAAAAACGATATGGTAGAAAGGGACATTAATCCAAATGACAGACGCGAACACTTTATTAAACTTACCAAAAAAGGTCTTAAACAAACTGAAGAAGTGGTAAAGGCTTTTAAGGCAATTGATAACAAGATGTTTTCAAACGTTACAAAGGAAGATCAGGAAGTGTTTATGCGGGTTTTATCTCAACTATCCTCTAATCTAAAAGAACTTCCGGCTAACGACCTTTTCTTTAATTATAAAAAAACACAACGCCCTTCAAAAAAAATAAATTCAAAATAAATTAATTACAATGAAAAAAATTCCTTCCTGGCTTATAATAATTTTGATAATAGCTTTATTAATAGGTTCTAAATTTATTTTCTTTTCTAAAAAGGAAGATAAACCTGCCGGTGCAAATAAAAACAAGAATGCTATGCCGATTGCAGTAAATTATTATGTTGCAACTTATGCAGGTTTTACAAATGATGTCTTTGCAACCGGAAAAATAGGGGCTTTTAACCAAATTGATATTTTACCCGAAGTAAGCGGCAAAGTTACAGCCGTTTTATTTAAAGAAGGCGAAACCGTTTTAAAAGGAAGTACTTTGGTTAAATTAAATGACGCCGATCTGCAAGCTCAATTATTACGATCAAAAACACAATTAAAATTATCTGAACAAAAATTAGAGCGTTTAAAAAAATTAATTGCGGTTAACGGTATTAGTCAGGAAGAGTTTGATGTACAAGAAAATGAATTAAACAGCTTAAAAGCCGATCAGGCGATAATCAATGCGCAACTTGCAAAAACAACTATTTCTGCTCCTTTCACAGGGGTTATCGGATTAAAAAATATTAGCGAAGGTTCTTTTATTAGCTCAAGCACACCAATCGCTTCATTAGTTCAGGTAAGTCCATTGTTTGTTGAATTTTCTGTTCCCGAAAAATATAGTAGTTTATTTAAAAAAGGACTTTCAGTTAAATTTTCGAGTGATAATACCAGCACAACTAAAACATATTCTGCAACAATTTATGCTATTGAACCAAAGGTTGATGAAACCACTAAAACAATTAAGGCACGAGCTATGTATAATGGAGATCAAACTTTTTACCCCGGCAGTTTTGTAAAAGTATTTGTGAATTTAGACGAAGCAAAAAACACTTTAATGATCCCTACACAAGCAGTTATTCCAACATTAAAAGGGCAAAAAGTTATTGTCAATAAAAATGGCATTGCAACTGAAGTGATGGTTACCATTGGTGTAAGAACAGATGAAAAGATACAGGTGATAGATGGTTTAAATGAAGGGGATACCATCATTACAACGGGATTGTTATCTGTAAAAAAAGACTCAAAATTAAAATTATTAAAAGCAACTAACTAATATGGATTTAGCATCACTTAGTGTCAAGCGACCTGTATTAGCAATTGTAATGTCGATCATTATTGTGCTGTTTGGTGCAATAGGATTTAATTATTTAGGTATACGAGAATTCCCTTCTGTTGATCCGCCGGTAATTACTGTGCGAACAAATTATACAGGGGCAAATGCCGATGTTATTCAATCGCAAATTACAGAGCCATTAGAAAAAGTAATTAATGGTATAGATGGTATCCGCTCTATTTCAGCATCCTCAAATCAAGGTTCAAGTATCATTACGGTTGAATTTAATTTAAGCTCTAATTTAGAAGCTGCTGCTAATGATGTGAGAGATAAAGTTTCGCAAGCAGTAAGGCAATTACCTCAAGACATTGATGCTCCTCCTGTAGTTTCTAAAGCAGATGCAAATTCGGATGCGATCATTTCTATGACAATTTTAAGTGATACGCGTTCTTTATTGGAAGTAAGTGATTATGCCGAAAATGTGATCGCTCAAAATTTGCAAACTATTTCGGGAGTAAGTTCTGTTCAAATTTGGGGTCAGCGTCGTTACTCAATGCGCATACGCTTAAATCCTGAAAAACTTGCAGCCTACAATCTTACACCATTAGATGTAAAACAAGCTTTAGATAGAGAGAATGTGAATTTACCTTCGGGTAAGATCGAAGGTAATTCAACCGAATTAACGGTAAATACGATTGGCAGATTATCTACTGTTCCTGAATTTGAAGCAATGATCGTAAAAGAAAATGCAAGTAATATTGTAAGGCTTAGAGATGTTGCAAAAGTTGAGTTAGGAGCAGAGAATGAAGAAACTATTTTGAAAGAATCCGGTGTTCCAATGATAGGTTTAGCATTAGTGCCTCAACCAGGAGCTAATTATATTGATATTGCTACAGAATTTTACAAACGATACGATGTTT
>JALHPG010000208.1 GCA_022842625.1 Bacteroidia bacterium
ACATGGCGTATACCATATGACAATTAAAAAAAATAAAATCTACATATGAAAAAAAATATCATTCTATCTTGCTTTGTTATCGTCCTTCTACCCTCCTCTATTTTTGCCTGGGGCGCTAAAGGACATAAAATTGTTGCAGCCATTGCAAAACAATGTTTAGATAAACAAACAACAGACTCTGTACAAAAATATTTAGGTGTAATGAGTTTTGAAGATGCGAGTGTGTGGATGGATGAAGTACGCTCGGAGCGCGAATACGATTATTTAAAACCTTGGCACTATGTGAATGTAGAAAAAGATAAAACCTACGTTAAAACAAAAGATCCGGAGGTGGTTAACGAAATAGAAATTGCTATTGCAACATTAAAGGAAAAAGGAGTACGTGATAAAGACAGAATTAATTTTACGCTTAAGGTTATCTTTCATTTAATTGGCGATATACACCAACCCCTGCATTGCGGTTATGCCGAAGACAAAGGCGGCAATAAAATAGAAGTGCAGTACATGGGCAAAGGCAGCAATTTACATAAGGTGTGGGACTCTGAAATAATAGAAGACGTAAATATTACATTAAGCGATTGTTTAAAGCTTGCCAATACACTAAGCGCAAACGAAAAAAAGAAAATGCAAAACAATAATGTAGAAGTTTGGATGAACGAAGCCAGAGAATTGTTGCCCGAGGTTTATAATTTTGAAACAAAAATAAAACAAGATTATATTGATAAAAATAAACCCGTTATAGAAAAACAATTGGTAAGAGCAGGTATACGACTGGCAATGGTTTTAAACGAAACGTTTAAGAAATAATTAACTCAGCCCTGCCCATCTCTCTAGAAATTAGAGAAGGTAATTATGTTTATTTAAAACAAGTCTATAAGAATTACAAATTCCTTTTAAAAAATAGTGCGGTATTATAAAAATGCTGATCTAATTTTGATTCGGATTTAAGAAGACCATTCGTCGTTTTTTTTTAAAAAATCAATTTTTAAACTACAGGAAAATCTATAAGCATTTAACCACCTGTAGGACTTATAAACACAATAAAAATTACTTAAACACTTTTATTTCATATAGGTAATTATACCTACAAAAAATAGGTATAATTACCTATTGTATAAGTTGAAAACATTTAATAACCTTGGTTCCTAAAAAATATCAAACAATACCATGACAAATAAAATGAAAACAACTGCACAATTAATTATAGCGGTAACATTATTTTTTGCAGCTTGCAAAAAGAAAGAAGAAACAAACGATACTAACACTACTAGTACTTCCACCACAACTACTACAACCGGCGCGCCTGTTGCGCTTAGAACTATGACTGCTTCTGTTAACAACGTTAATTGGCAAGCAAATTACAATGGATATTCGTTAGTTACTACTAATACAAATTACTCTTTTGGTGGCCAAACAGATTATTCTCCAAATCCTAATACTGCAATTACATTTAATTTGCCCAGACCTCTTTCTGTTGGCCTTTATACCTTCTCGCCAACAGGTATCATCAAAGCCTATTTTAGAGATTCAAGTGGTGTGTATTACACATCTAACTTAGGTAGTATTAATATTACCCAAGTTGATACTACAAGCCCTGCTAGTGGTTCAATAACAAAATTAAAAGCTACATTTAATTTTACAACAAGTGCGGTAAGTAGCAAAAGTTACACCGTAAACAATGGTGTTATTGATTATACAAAATAAGTTTTAGTTTATTAAAAGAATGAAACGCGATAATCTCCATTAAATTTCGATTTAAAATTTCGTTTCGCTCCTTATTTTTTTTAGATGTTATAATTGCCTGCCTCAAACAGTTAACCTAAACCGTGGTGGTTGGAAAACAAATGAAACCCTAATTCGAAAAAGATCACAAAAAGAAAAGCTATACATTATTTTCGGTGGTTATTTTGGCAGTAAAAAGGTTGGCAATATTGCTGTGCCCGATTATTGTTGGAAAATCGTACAATCTGTTAAAACTAAAGAAGTACTTTATTGCGGCTGGTTTAAAAACAGTAAGAAAGCAACGGTTGAAGAAATCACGGTTGCAGAGTTAGAGAAGAAGTTAAAGAGTAAAATCGTTTTGATTAAATGATAAAGTTCTTTAAAAAAATAATTCAATGGTTTAAAAGATTAAGAATGACACAGCTTGAAAATTACTCACAGATAATTGATGGTATATTTGGAGTCGGAACAACAACGTTTGATAAAACTCAACCAGTTAAAAACCTTGTCATTGGGGCTTTAAATAGAAGTAATGAATTCCATGAATTCAGAATTAACTTTGTAGCCAGACTAGAGAGACTGAAAAGGATATACTCAGCCCATCCAGCGTATTTGGTAAAGTTACTTGTGCAAGTAAATGAAGTTGCAAGCGAGAAGAATTGGCAGGGGGCATTTGCAGAATTAGCGGCTTTTGATCATTTAAACCAGGATATTTTAAATCATCAAACATACATACACACACCAATAAAGCCTGATATTACAATTCCAAACACAAGGACCTTTGGAGCTCAACTTGGAAAATCTGCAGCAAACCTTGACGCTTTTGTAGAAGATAGACCAGTGTACTTAGATTTTAAAGTATTTAAAGATAATGTCAAAGAAATACTAGAGTCGCAGTATGAAAAACTTGCGGTTCATTTTAAAAGAAAGGACTTTGCAATTAGCGCTGAGTATGATTTGTCTATGCATGTGGATGAAATATCATCAAAAATAGGACCGCTATTGAATGAGTTGAAAAATGACATAGTTCCTTTGAAAACTACTGTTCTTAAAAGTAAAGTCATACCAAGTCTCACTTTTCGAATTCAATGGGGTAGAGGTATTTTGATTACTGAAAGGACTCATGGAGCTTATGAACATGCTGAAACACACCATAAAATGGTCTTTAAGAATGCAGATCAATTTGTAAAAGACACACCATCAATGTTGGTATATGTGGTTTTTCCTTGGTATAACGGGATTATAAGCAACTTTACCGACATGAATACGCAGCTATACAGATCGTTTGCGCGAAGAGTGTTTTGTCAATATAGGCACGACCCGACTACTTTCAAATCGATTGCACCTAGTTTTACTGGATCAGAAACAATTTATCAAATCTCTAATTATATATCCGGAATAGTTTTTTTAGAAGATTATACTATTCAGAGCGATAAGCACAACGAGACAAATGTAAAGTCTTATG
>JALHPG010000209.1 GCA_022842625.1 Bacteroidia bacterium
TAAAATTTTCGGCTTAGTGGTTTGTTCCCCATACATCCAATCATCACTACTTCCGTTTACAACGTAATTTACTGTTTGATCGGCAGTGCCATATAAAAAACGACTATCCTCTGTTAATAAAATTCCCCAATTAACAAATGTTGCGCTATCCGAAGTATAAATACTAGGCAAATAACCCCATGGATAAATTAATAAATTGCTGTAGGTGTGAGCATTTAATGCCGTAACAAATTGACGGGTGTTACAAAAATTTCGCATAGCTTGTGTTTCGGGTTCGCTAAATGCTGAAGGTCCTCTATATGTATCGCTACTGCTTGTTGGAGATGACCCGCTATTATCAAAACCCCAATTGTATCCGTAGTTTCTATTAAGATCAACACCAAAATCTGTTCCGTTATTTCTTCGATTTTTTCGCCACATGCCACCACCGTTAGGATTTGTGGTTTGGTTATGTACATACCCATCAGGATTTACACATGGCACAAAAAACAATTCTGTATTATCAACCGTAGCCTTAATATCAGCATTTGTAGTATAATTCTCTAACAAATACCACATATAAAAAATCAATTGTGATAAGCTTGCAGCCTCTCTAGCGTGATGCAAAGAAGAATACAACAATTCCGGCTCTGTTTCATCGATATTTGGATTATCACTGATCTTTACAAAATAAATATCTCTTCCTTCGATGCTTTGTGGACTTAAAGGTTGTTTAACTGTAATTAAATTGGGATATAATAAAACCATACTATCCAATATCTGTTTCATTTCATTCCAAGTAAAATAGCCACCCATACTGCCTAAATGAAAATAAGTTGGCTTAGCAATGTTTGGGGCATTACAAACACCAGATGCCATTGTGCGTTCTGCAACATCTGCTTTATTGCGCGCTTCATAAAACTTAGCCAGATCATAAATTAAAATTTTATGCTTAACGCCATTTGCTTTTAAAGTTTGTAGTTCGTAATCACTTATCTCTGCTGCGATACCACCTTCCTGCACATCGCTATGATCAATGGTAATACCTATTTGCAATAATCTTTTGGCAAGTGTTTCATCGCCCTGCATTAAAACTTTATGGTATTTTAATGTTTGCGCATTAACAGCATTTATGCTAAACATTACTATTACTGCAAGAATTATTTTCTTTATCATTTTTTTATTTTTTAACGGTAAATTTCTAAATTATAAAATACAAAACTCCACATATCGGCAAACTCATCAATTTGTTTTGAGGTAGGTTTGCCTGCCCCATGACCTGCGTTAACATCTATTCTTATTAAGATTGGATTATCGCTTTTGTTCTTTTCTTGTAATGTGGCGGCAAATTTAAAAGAGTGTGCCGGTACAACCCTATCATCATGATCGCCGGTTAAAATTAAAGTGGCAGGATATTCTATAGGCTTAACATTATGAAGTGGCGAATAGTTTAATAAACACATAAATTCTTCTTTACTCTCGCTACTTCCATAATCAACTGTCCACGCGCGACCAATAGTAAATAAATGAAAACGCAACATATCTAACACCCCAACCGTTGGCAAGGCAACTTTACAAATATCCGGACGTTGAGTCATAACAGCACCAATTAATAAACCACCGTTACTACGACCATGAATGGCTATTTTATTATATGAGGTATATTTATTAGCAACCAAAAAATCGCAGGCTGCAATAAAATCATCAAACACATTTTGTTTTTTACATTTAGTTCCTGCCTTATGCCATTCCTCGCCATACTCCCCTCCTCCTCTTAAATTTGGAACACAATAAATACCTCCGGCCTCTAAAAACAGTGCTCTATCAATTCTAAATTCGGGAGATAAAGAAATATTAAAACCACCATAACCAAAAACAAAACAAGGAGTTTGTTCGTTAATTACCATATCTTTTTTATGTGTAATAAACATCGGTACTTTTGTACCGTCTTTACTCTCGTAAAAAACTTGTTTGGTTATATATTTATCAGAATCAAATTTGCAATTAGGTTTAAAAATTAATTTACTTGTCCAGTTAGTAGCGTCTAAAAAATAACTTTGTTCCGGACCTGTGTATTGAACAATGCTATATGTCGCAAAATTATAGGTTTTATCGCTGTTAAAGGCACTAAGTTTACAAATGCCCGGTAATTGAATATCCTTTTCTAAGATACCTGCTAAAGAAAAACATTTAAGTTTAGAACATGCATCTTGCAAATAATTTGCAACCAATTTATTATTGCATAACCGAACGCCTTCTAAAAGATCTGTTGTTTCGGGTAAAATAGTTTTAAATTTTTTAGGTGCATCAATTGTGAACGAAACCAACTTATATTTTGGAGCACCATTATTTGTTCGCATATAAAATGTTTTACCATTATTATCTATAATGCTGTTTTCAAAATCAAAATTATCGGCAACCGTTACAAATTTTGCACCCGGTGTTAAAAGATCTTTAACGGCAAGTTTATCTCCACTGGTACTTTGACTAGTTGAAATAAACAAATAATTTTCATCATCAGTTACATGTGTTCCAAAATTATAATTGGGATTATTTTTATCTTCAAAAATCAAAACATCTTTTTCTTGCTTGGCTCCCAATTCATGATAATAAACTTTATGAAATTGATTTTTTTGAGAAAGAGCGCTACCTGTGGGCTCATCATAACGACTATAATAAATACCGTTACCCTTCCAGCTCATAGCACTAAACTTAACCCATTTAATAACATCCGGCAGATCTTTCTTTGTTGCAATATCTTTAAAGTGTATCTCTACCCAATCACTTCCTGCTTTAGAAATACCATATGCTAATGTTTTACCGTTCTTAGAAATGGAAGTGCCGCTTAAAGAAACTGTGCCATCTGTTGATAGTGCATTAGGATCTAAAAGTATCTCACCAATATCCTCAATACTTTTTTTAATATAAAGCAAGCTTTGATTTTGTAGACCATCGTTTTTATAACAAAAAAAAGAGTTCCCTTTTTTAAATGGAGCCGATTGTTTATTAAAGTTCCAAAGCTCTGTTAAACGAGTTTTAATTTTCGCTCTGTAAACAATTCTCCTTAAGTATTTTTCGGTTACTAAATTTTCTTGTTTAACCCATTGCTCAGTCCTGTCTGAGCGATCATCCTCTAACCAACGAAATGGATCTTCAACCGGATAACCAAAATAGTCATCAGTAACCTGATCTTT
>JALHPG010000210.1 GCA_022842625.1 Bacteroidia bacterium
TAGTTAATCCTTATGCCACAAAAATACTTTTACCCCGTGAGGCTCATAAAATAAGGCGGTTGAACGATCTTTTTCAAAACTTTATCAAACAAATTGTGTTGCTCCATCAGTACCAAAGGTCAAAGGATGCAAGCGGCCGTTTAATTGCTCATATTACTGATATTGAAATGGCGGTCAATATTATGTTTGAATCTATTTTATTAAAGGTTGATGAATTAGATGGTTCCCTTCGCCAGTTTTTTGAGAACCTAAAAACATACCTGGTAAAAAGCAACAAGGGAAAAAAAGAGAACATTAGTTTTTCATTACGAGAAATCCGCCAGGCTTTGCACATCAGCAAAACCCAGTTATATCGGTATATGTGCGATTTACAGGGGTTAGAGTATGTACAGCAAAACGGGGGGCATTCCAACAAAGGTTATACCTGGTCTATTACTTATTGGGATGATTATACCGCCCTTCGTGAGCGCATAAAAAAAGACCTGGCCGAGCAAATCAAGCAGTTAAAACAAAGCGATCAATCCTAATAAAATAGGGTTCTATATCCAGTTTTTTAGTAGCCTACAAGTTACTAACCCGGAACACTAAGGAACACTACTGGAACACTACAACCCTTGTCCATACTCAAAAAATGGCCTGGTGTTCCTAAGTCCAAAAACTTGTACAAGCAAGTACATAAAAAAACATCGTAACAATACAAAACCATATAATAAAACAGCCTATGAAAACAACTCAAGGTATCGGTCAGTTCAGGCAACACCTATTACAATTAGGTTACAAAGAAAGTACAAGCTACATGTTACCCACCCTGGTGCTTGAATTTTTAAACTACATCAAAATGCCGCTTAATTTTCACCTCATTACTTCGGCCCATGTAACCAGGTTTATAGAGTATTTAGAAGTCCGGCCATTAAAAAAGAGAGAAGGCATACTCAGCGAGGCCATGAAAAATCATTACCCTTATGCCTTGCGTTTATTTTTTAAATGGTTAATAGAAACTGAGCAAATAGAAATCAATCCATTAAATAATTACGAGTTTAAACGTTATACTGTAGCCGTTCGGCAACCTTTATCACAGCTTGAAATTTTATTAATGTTCCAGGTATCAGAAAGCTATTTAGAAAAGAGTTTACTGCACCTATTTTATAGCTGCGGGTTAAGGCGTAATGAGGCAGTAGAACTAGAGGTAAACGATATTGATTTTAAAAAGAAGTTGCTCTATGTAAGAGATGGCAAGGGTTCCAAGCGTAGGGTTATCCCCATCCCTGGGGCCGCAAAAAAAGATTTTTATAACTACCTGGTTAAAGAACGCCAGGAGAATGATGTAAAGAAATTTATCCTGGGCCAAATGGGTAGGGGTATGAATGGGAGCATGATGAATAAGTTGGTTCAAAAAATAGGCGAAAAAGCGGGCGTAGTTAAGCAGTTTAGTTTACATCATTTACGGCACAGCATAGCCACCCATTTATTGGCCAAGGGGCTACAGGTGGAGTATGTAAAAAACTTTTTAGGCCATGCAAGTTTAGAAAGTACGCAGGTATACACCAAAGTAAAAAATAGTTCTTTAAAAGATTTTTAAGCCATATAAACCCATAAAACAGCGTAAACCATGCAACATATACCATCAGGTTACAAAATCTATTTACAGGGCAAATACAGCCCCAAAACCGTAACCGCTTACCATTATGAGGTTCAGAATTTTATTAGCCATCACCCCCAGGCGGCCACTTATAAGCAATCCGAGGTATTACAATACATTGGCCAGCTAAGGGCATCAGGCAAAACCCCTGCTACCATTAACCGCATATTAGCGGCCATTAAATCCTGGTATAAGTTTTTATCCTTAACAGGCCATAGGGCAGATAATCCGGTTCATTACCTGGTGCTAAAGCACCAGGTAAACCGTGATATCCAGCTACAGGATTTATTAGATGATGAAGAACTAGAATCTTTACTCCATCGTGAAGAACGTTATCCGCTATTAACCGCCCGTAACTATATTATCATTAGTTTACTTGTTTACCAGGCCTTACGCATAAAAGAAATAGATCAGTTACAGTTGCATGATGTTAATCTTGATAAAAGGCTAATCAAAATCCGCAAACAATTAAAAACCAACGGGCGCAATTTATACTTAAAAGAGCAGCAACTCCCTTACTTTAAACAGTATATCCAGGAAGATAGAGTTAAACTATTAAAAGGCTCCAATAGCCCGTATTTATTAATCGGTCAGCGTTCTAGTCACATGTCCGGGGCTGATGTTACCAAGCATATTATCCGTACATATCGGAATTATATCCCGGAGAAAACTATTAATCCAAAAACCATCCGTCAAAGTGTTATTACTAACTTTTTACAAAAGGGTAAAGACCTTCGTGTAGTCCAGGTCTTTGCAGGGCATAAGTATACTGATACTACTGAGAAGTATAAACAAAATAATGTTGATGAATTACAGCTACAAATAGAAAAATACCATCCGTTGAAATAGTCCGTTATGCATAACGCCCCATTTTGCCGGTAAAAAAATTATGGCGGCTGTACCGGGCTATCCGCAGTA
Source organism: Bacteroidia bacterium (assembly GCA_022842625.1). Lineage (GTDB taxonomy): Bacteria > Bacteroidota > Bacteroidia > B-17B0 > Aurantibacillaceae > Aurantibacillus. The sequence goes on from JALHPG010000210.1 coordinate 2,558, forward strand.
GTCCTCACTACGTTCCGGGCTACTTGCTTCTATCCCTGCCGCAAAACGGGTAAGTTGTTACTTTTTTCATTATATTAGATCAACAAAATCACATTACTATGCTTACCGAAGATATTATTGATTATTATAAAGAAAATCTTACATATTATCGGCTTATTACTTGTAAAATACATATAGTGCACAGGTTTTTGATATCTCTACTATGTGTTGTTGGCCTTGTCTGTACTTTTTTGTTTGTGCTAAATGATCAAACTATTAATTTAATAATTGGATTAATATCAACTTTTTTATTTATTGTTTATCATATCTACATGAATGAAAAAACTGCTAAAAAGAATTATAGAGAACTTCGGATAAAGAAGAAGGGGTGGACAAAAAAAGATTTAGATAGAATAGCTTTAAATAAATTGCGTACTTACATTATTGGCCAGGAGGCTTATAATGTAGCAAATTTAAAACAGATAGGTCTTGTAATAGAAAAAAAGACAGATGAAGATAAGCTTCCTATAATTACACTACTCTCAACTGGTGCTTTGGTAGTCGGTCCAATCTGGATAGCTTTTGT
>JALHPG010000211.1 GCA_022842625.1 Bacteroidia bacterium
AAGGAGGCGCATCAATCTGACTAACAAACTTTGGCAATTCCATTTCTGCTTGTTTATCCAAATATGCCATTCCTAAAGCGATGTACCCACCTGTACCATGTCCGTAAACTGCAATTTTAGTATCATCAATTTTATACGGATTGTTGTTCGTTGCTTTTTCTTTACGCATAAAACGCACACACGTTTTTACATCTAAAATAGCGCGATAAACAGCCTGTAGTAAAGTTCCTCTTCTAACTTCTTCGTCTGTTGAGGCAGGATTCCAACCTAAACGATAGGTAACTGCAGCAACAACATAACCTCTTTTAGCAAACTCCATACACGCCTGAACAACAGCTGAATCTTTACGAGATCCTGTAGGAGAACCATTGATAATTGGTGGTAAGAAATTTCCTGTATGTAATACCAAAATCAGAGGTCTGTTTACGGTAAGATCTACAGATTGACTGGGTTGATACACATCCATTCTAAGCGCTTGTGCAAAAGGAGCTCCTCCAGTAAGAGAAATGGCTTGGTTTGTACCATAAGTTACATCGGGTGTAATTGTAATTTGTGCATTGGTATAAATTGGGTCGTCATAACGACTTTGTGCAGTAGCTGTAAGGCTGGCACCAATGGTAAGCAATGCAAAAATATTGCGTAATTGTTTTTTCATCTTGTTTCTATTTATTAATTATTAGTGTAAAGTTAAAGTATTATTTTCTATCCCATTCAAATAATATGGAAAAATAAGCTAAACGACCTATGGCAGGCCCTCCAAAAACCTGATAAGGTTTGTTTTCAAAGGCATCATAAATTCTATTTACAAAATTAGGTTCGTTTTCGTTAAATAGTTGTGAAATTCCCATTAAATTGGAAGCACCAAGTTTAAAAGTTGTTTTTAATTTAGGAATCCTGATATTGATTTGCGCATCAACCATATCATAGGTTGGTAAATCGCCAGTAAATTGAGGAGAACCAGTAAAAGTATAGCCTTCGACCCATTTGTAATTAACATTAAAACCCCAGTTTTTAATAGAAAAGTTGGGTAAGCCTTTAAACAATTTTCCAATATTGAAATTTGATATCAAATCTCTTGCACTTACACCAATATTAAATTTATTAGCAGGTGTGTTAAAGGCTGGAATAATTTGATCATCCTCTCCGGAAAGGTTAAGTACATTCCACGAATAATTGGCGTTTAAGGCCATTTTAGTAGTAAAATAATAATTAGCGCCTACACTTAAACCTTGAGAGGTAATTAATCCTTCGGCATTTGCCGCTACACGATAAACCTGAGTGCCCGGGCCTACCCTAACAAAAGGAGCTGTTTTTAAATCTACTCCTACTTTATAACCAATAAAATCTCTGTAAAAACTGTAATAGTAGCCAGCATCAATGTATATTTTATTCCATAATGTGGCTCTGTAACCAAGTTCTATGGTTTTTACTTTTTCAGGTCTGATGGCATCTACATTGAACCTTTTTAAAAGGGTTGAATCCTGTTGTGGCTTGTCGATATATTCGCGCAAAGACTCAACTGTAACTAAATTATTTACGCCATTTAAGTTTCCTAATAAAATAGCTCTGCCTACATTGTAATATAAATATTGATCTGCAAGCGTTGGGTTTCTGAGTGCTGAAGAAAAAGAGACCCTGGCCGTATGATTTTTAAAAGGATTGTAAACCAATGAAAGTGCCGGAGAAATAATGTAATTAAAGTTTTGATTTTTATCTAACCTTGTTGTTGCAGTTGCTCTTAATTTTTCATTAAGAAGCTTTCTTTCTAATCCTAGATAAGCGCCAAATTCGAAATTGGTAATTTTTCTGAAAGGCGCGTTATCATTAATTAATTTGCCCTCAAGGGTATCATTTCTGTTAATCAATGTATCACTAAAAATAGTGCCTTTTGATTCGGGCAAAAACCAACGGGCGTTTCCTCCAATGGTAATATCTAACCATTTAGGAGTAAATTTATATTCGGCTGCAGTATGGTATAATTTTGAACGGTCGTAGAATTTTGAACCACCTTCATTAAATCTTCTGCTTGTAATATTATTATATAAAGAATCGTATTGTTTAGAGCCTACCACATACTCGGCATTTGGATAAGTAGTTGTGGATTGATTTGCATACTCGCGCGCTGCATCATGAAAAGCACCCATTAATTCGGGATACTGGCTCATTAATAAGTTTGCTCTGGCTGTATCGTACACCTGTCCTACACCAGGAGGCTGTGGAAAATTTGGAATTGCTCGAATATGTTTACGCACATTAGTTGCCCAATATTGTTGATATCGTTTAAACCAATCTATATCAGGTTTACTGAGTGTGCTCATTTTAAAAGCTGTTTGAACAATATCATAAGAGTCGCCAGCATCTTCGCCAGTTGTGTAAGCTCTTACAAAAAATTTATTTTCTTGTTTTATTTCAAATCGAGCCTGATAAAATTGAATGTTTCTGAGTGCATATCGATTATCGCCCTGATAAATTGTGCTGCCTTTGCTATAATTACCAGCTGCAATCACTTCTATTTTATCGGTAATTTTATAGTGTAATGAAGCTTGAGTTTTAATGTTTTCGGTATTGTAATCTACCATGTCTTCTTCCTTGTAACCATTGCGGTAGATGACACCCATTCCTGGATAGTTTATTTGACTTGAGTATGATGTATAGTTGTTACCTCCACTTAAGGCTTCATCGCCATATACATTTACAGCATCGTATCCACCCAGGTTATTTATTCCTCTTTTTGAATCAATGGTTGGATTGTAGTTTTGCGCTTCCCAATCATTGGCTTTCATGGTAAAGAAGTTAAATTTATAGGCAAATTTCTCTTTGCCAGCTTTGTTTTTTATCACATCGGCCCAACGAACCGCATATTCGTTTAAATTTCTTTCGCCCACTTTGGCAGATACACTTAAACCCTGGAATTGCCATGGGTTTTTGGTAGTCATATTGATAACGCCATTAAATGCATTTGGACCATAGAATGCCGAGCTTGCACCCGCAACAATATCAACTTTCATTACGTCAAGATCAGAACTTCCTAAAAAATTACCCAGCGAGAAGTTAAGCCCTGGAGATTGATTGTCGACACCATCGATTAATTGTAAAGATCTAACAGGCGATGTACT
>JALHPG010000212.1 GCA_022842625.1 Bacteroidia bacterium
TTGGCGTTTGGTTTATCTACAATAACATTATCGGCCAATAAAATTTTATCAATACGTTCTTCGCTGGCCACGCCTTTTTGAATATTACTATAGGAAGTTGTTAATTGCTTAATAGGCGGAATTAATTGCGAGGCTAAAATAAAATAACCCATAAACAATGGGCCGGTTAATTCGCCTCTAAAAACCATGCTGCCACCAATAAATAAAATAAACATTAATATACCCGTAACAACTGTTTCGGTTAATGGAGAGCTGAGGTCTGTTTTACGATATACTTTAACCGATTGTTTGTAGTAGTTTTGATTTATGTCTTCAAACTTTTTTTGCATTGGCTCCATGGCGCTAAAAGCCTTAATAACTTTTAAGCTGCCTAAGGTTTCTTCTATCACACTTATTAATCCTCCTAGGGTTTCTTTACTTTTGCGAGAGGCATGTTTTAAGCTTTTACCTAGGAGTACAATAAATAACGCTGCAATGGGCAATAGAATTAAAATATAAAGGGTAAGTTTTGCGCTTATTAAAAGCATTAAACTAAATAAAATAATTACAGTTAACGGCTCTCTAAATATCATTTCAAGTGTTTGCATGATGCTCCATTCAATTTCCTGAACATCAGATGTCATGCGGCTCATGAGATCACCTTTTTTTTCTTCGCTATAATAACTCAAAGGCAGATCCATTGCTTTCTTATACATTTTATTTCTTAGGTCACGCACAACACCATTGCGAATGGGCGCAATAAAGTACATGGCCATATAACGGAAAATGTTTTTGAAAAAGGTCATCCCAAAAATTATACAACAAATAATAATAAGTGCTTTAGCTTTGCCGCCTTGGGTAACGATCAGTCCGGCTAAGTAATAGTTGGATACATCTTTAATGTATTCTGAGGATAATGCAAATTCAGGTTTTCCTTTTAAAAGTATCAGCCCGGTTTCTACTAAATTGGTCTCCTCAAATAATAATTTTAAAAAAGGTACGGCAAGTGTTAAGCTTACCGCATTAAAAAGGGCAAATAAAATGTTAAAAGACACGTTGGCGGTTAGATAACCTTTGTAGTTTTTGGTGTATTTTAAAACAGAAAATAGTTTTTTCATTAAAGCTAAAACGCGAATTTATTTCAATTATTAGCGAAGATACTACAAAAATCTCAGTACATTTACACTATGGAAACCCTAAGGCAACAAAAAGTGAGTAAATTATTGGCCAAAGAATTGGCTGAAATTTTCAGAAGTGATTCCCGCTCCTTATTTGGTGGTGGATTTATTACTGTAACTACTGTGCGTATTAGTCCGGACTTAAGTTCGGCAAAAGCCTATTTAAGTATAATGGGCAATAAAGATAAAGCGGTTATTTTTAAATTAATTCAAGACCAAAATAGCGTCATTCGTAAAAAATTAGGCTTAATTGTTGGGAAACAATTACGCATTGTACCCGAATTGATGTTTTTTATTGATGATTCGTTGGATTACGCCATGAAAATTGACGCACTTTTAAAGAAGTAATAAATTAAATCTGGATTTTTCATTTTATATAGCCAAACGTTATTTGGTTTCTAAGAAATCCAATAATGCCATTAATATAATTAGCTGGATAAGCATTATTGCCATTGCAATAACTACCGCTGCTTTAATTATCATACTTTCTGCAATGAATGGTTTAACCGGTACGGTGGCCAATTTGTATAATGTTTTTGAACCCGATCTCAAAATTACTGTTGTAAAAGGAAAATATTTTGAAGCTAACGATAAATTGGTTTCAGAAATTAAAGCGATTGAAGGCGTAAAAATAATTTCAAAAACCTTAAGCGATAAAGCATTATTAAAGAATATAGATAAGCAGGCACTTGTTACCATTGTGGGTGTTGATGGTAATTTTAATAAAGTAGCACAAATCGAATCGTCTGTTGAGGATGGGGTTTATGGCTTGAATGATCCCAAAAAAAGAAATATACTTTTAGGTAGAGGTATCGCCAATCAATTACAGGTAAACATTCGTGAATTTGTAAATGAGTTAAGTTTGTTTAGTCCTGTTAAAGGCAAATCGGGAAGTCTTAACCCGGATGATAATTTTAATCAGATCTATTGCACGCCAACCGGAATTTTTTCGTTGAATGATGAATTTGATTATCAGTTTGCATTTGTAAATATTGAAACTGCCAAAAAATTATTTGATGAGCCCGATAAAGTTAGCGCTATTCAGATCTTATGCGAGAAAGGAAAAAGCGATGATGTACAAATGGCTTTGCAGGAAAAACTAGGCGCAAATTTTATTGTAAAAAATCGTTATCAGTTAAATGATGTTTTATTTAAAACGTTGGAAACAGAAAAATTAGCAACGTTCATTATTCTTGCGTTTATTTTGATCATAGCCACATTTAATATTATTGGCGCTTTAACCATGTTAATTATTGAGAAACGTAGGGATATTAAAACCCTTTACAGCATGGGCGCAAGCATAAATTTAATTCGTAATATTTTTATGCGCGAAGGTTTTTTGATAACCGGTGTTGGCGCAATTATTGGTTTATTAATTGGCTTATTTGTTTGTTGGTTACAAATGCAATTTCATTTGGTAAAGTTTGGCGATGAATTTATCATTCCTTATTACCCGATCGAAATTCAGATCAAAGATTTTGTGTGGATCTTTGGATTAATTATGAGTATTGGTTTTTTTGCTGCGCTTTATCCGGTAAGGGTTTTTACAAAGATGGATCTTGTGCATTAAGGGATTCAAGAAACAGGATTCAAGAATTAAGACTTATCCTCTAGATATCTTTAATCCTTTATCTTAAATCTTTATCCCTTTAAGCTTCCCACCATTTAGCTTTAATACCAACAAAAACACCGTCTTCTTTAATTTCAATAGGGTAGGTTTTTAATGCAAATGCTCCGCCCGAAGTAGCTTTTCCGGTTTCCAGATCAAATGAATAACGGTGCAGCGGACAAACCACTTCGTTTTTTTTGGTGCAAGACCCTCTGCTCAAACTGGCGCCATTGTGCGGACATTTATCGTTGAAGGCAAATAAACCATTAGATGTTCTTACAACAACTATTTTCTCTCCGTTAAATTCAA
>JALHPG010000213.1 GCA_022842625.1 Bacteroidia bacterium
ATTGGTAATTAACTCATTTACTATTAATCCGCAGGGTATGGCACTATCTAAATTCAAATAAATAGGTTCAGTTTCTAACTTTAAATTTATGTTTTTATTTAAAGTGTAGGTATTCATAATATTTGAAGTAATATTTTTAAGATACTTAGAGAAATCAATGTTAGCAAAGTCTTTAGTTTGATAAAGCAAATCATGAATGAATGACATCGACATGATTCTGTAACGTGTTTCTTTTATTAATTCATGTATTTTAGGATCGCTAATACTTCTGGTTTGAAGGTTTAAAATGCTGGATATAATTTGCAGATTATTTTTAACTCTATGATGAACTTCCTGCAACAATACTTCCTTTTCTTTCAATGATTTTTTAATCTTTTCTTCGTTTTCAATACGTTCCGAAATATCGCGTGTAAACAAAGTCAAGCCTATTACTTCATCGCCAATCATCATGGGCCCTACATGGGTTTGAAACCATATTTTAGTACCTTCTACATTGAGGCCTTCTGTTTCATAAGATACAATTTGCTTGGTATTAAATACTTTTTTATGCGCTTCTTTTACCACTTTTTGATAATCTTCTGCAATAAAATTGTAAATCGAATGTCCTATGATTTCATCCACAGGTCGTCCGGCACCCGAAAAATTAATAAACTGAATGCGCTCTTCTTTATCAGTAGTCATGATAATTATGGGCGAGTTTTCTACTAAGGAGCGATAACGTTCTTCACTTATTTTTAGAGTATTATTTATCTTTTTTAAATCGCTTATATTTTCAGAAACACCAAGTAAATAGAGGGGTTTGCCGTCTTTATCCCTCACTACTGTTTTTAAAGTATGAATAATTACAGGACCGTTTGGCGTTTGAACCGTTTCTTCTGGAATATCTAAAACGCTCGTCATAGCAATAGTTTCAACATCCTTTTTTCTAAAAAAATCTGCATCTTCTTTTGAAAAAAAGCTGTAATCATTTTTGCCAATGCAATCCTCTGCTTTTATTCCAAAAACGTTTTCGGCTTGCTTGTTCCAGAGTGAAAAACGAAATTCGTTATTTACATCTTTCGCAAACACAATAACTGGAAGGGTTTCAAGTATACTAGAAAGCATTTTTTCGTTATGCGATATGCGCTCTTCCATTTCTTTACGCATACTAATATCAGTATGTGTTCCGGCCATTCTTACAGGCTTGTTTTCATCCCACACAATTACTTTGCCTCTTGCAAGAATCCATTTGTATTGGCCGTCTTTGCACTTCAGGCGATGCTCTACAGCATAGCTGTAGTGTTTATTTTGAAATGCTTTTTGCACCTCATCAAGCACCCTTTGTTTATCTTCGGGATGTAACCTTAATTCCCATTCATTAAAATCATTTTTTATTTCATCGTCATTAAAGCCAAGCATTTTTTTCCATCTGCTTGAATAGTACACCTCATTTTTTACGATATTCCAATCCCACACACCATCATTACTTGCTTCAATTGCAAACTGAAACCTTTCTTCCTGGAAACTCAGCAATTGCTGCTCTTTTATCTTTCTTTTGGTGATATCCTGAAATTTCATTATCAGGTTAATCACCTCATTTTGCTCGTTTTTTACAGGCAAATATTGAATTTCATACCAATGAAAACTTCCATCTTCATGCAAGTATTCTTTTTCATATTCTACATGCTCTCCGGCTAAAGCTTTACTCCAGTTTTTTGATAAAATTAATTTTAATTCTTCGGGAAAATAATCTCGCAGATTTGAATTTAATACAACTTCTTTTTTAAACAGCGCTTTAGTCATTCCACTGGCCGGTTGATTAAAGGAAATTAAATTCAAATCCTTATCCAGCAAAACATACCCTATTCTTGTGTTATCAAAAACAGTTTTTAAGTTAGCTTTGGTTTTTAGTTCGCTTTCCTGACTGCGCTTCAAATCGTCAATAGCTTTTTTGCTTTCAGTAATTTCCCTGATAATTACTTGTATGGCTGCTACTTTTTCATTTTCAATAATGGGGTCAAAATGATGGACAAACCATTGTGTATTTTCTTGCTTACTGATGGATATTTCACAACTATATTGCAGCAATTCTTTCTTAACTTTCAGGATACTATCCTTAATTAATTGATGGCATTCAACGTTAAAAAATTGCGATAGGTTTTTACCCAGAAGTTGATTTTTAGCAATGCCATTAAAGGCAATATTTGCTTCAATAATAACACCTTCAGTGTCAATTTTTAAGATAGTTAATGGTGCATGTGCCGAAAAAGAAAATTCACTATGAATTGTACTTCCAGCCTCCATAATATCGACCTGTTTTTTCATAGTGCTTTTGCTCCGTTGTTGGTTTATTATTGCTTTATCAAGCGCTGCTCAAACACGTTTTGTGTAGTTATAACTTTAATAACATAAACTCCATTTGTTAAGTCTTTTACTTCTATAGCTGCATTTAAAGAGGCATTTCCTTGGTATGTTGCAATTAATTTACCTGCAACATCAAACAACTCAATTTGCTCCATCGGATATTGCGATTTTACAATTACATCTTGGCTAAAAACAGGGTTAGGATAAACGCTTGTTTTTTCACTGGTTGTGCTGCTCTCTGTTGAAGAAAGCAAGGTGTATAATGTGCTTGTAGTGTTAGTAATGATAGGTTCATTAAAATCAAAATAAATGTACGCTGTGTTATGAACTGTATTTTCTAAAGCAATAGTATTATTAAGCTTTACGCGATATTTTACATAACCGTGGCTGGCAACTTCATTTGTGTTGCTATCGGGCAAATAAATTTGGTTAAATCTGAACCAAAGAACACCTTCATAATTATTTACCACCACAGGATGGCTATTACTCAGTACTTCAAATGTACTTAAATCAATATAATTACTTAGCGTGTCAATGAGCAACACAGTAAAGGCGGTATCATTACCAGTATTTTGAAAATGAATAGTATATTCTAAGTAGTCATTATTCATAACAAAAGCAGGAAAAATAACGCTTTCAGATACTTCTTTCATATTAGGATCGTATGAGCCAGTAATCACTGAGTTTAATATTTTAGAATTATTTTGTGG
>JALHPG010000214.1 GCA_022842625.1 Bacteroidia bacterium
TCTCTGCTTCAAAATAAGGAATAACGCGGGCAGCAGTATCTTTTAAACTTTCGCCATTGGGAGGCGGTACATCAAAACTTCTGCGCCATACTTTTACTTGCTCATCACCATATTTTTTTGCCGTTTCGGTTTTATCTAAACCTTGCAAGTCGCCATACATACGCTCGTTTAAAGCAAGGTTAAAAACCGGAACTATTGGCGCATGCCCGGAAGTTTCTAATGCATATTTTAAAGTATCTTGTGCGCGTTTTAGTGCAGAGGCATAGGCGTAATCAAATTTAAAGCCTTTTATTTTTAAGCCTGCATTTTTAGCTTCTTCAATGCCTTTTGCTGTTAGTTCTACATCTACCCATCCTGTAAATTTATTCTCTAAATTCCAGGTACTTTGTCCGTGACGGAAAATTACTAATTGTGCCATAATAAGGCATAAATGTACTTAAAAAATGATTTTTAGGCAAAGGAATTTTTACTTAGTTATTACGCAAACACATCTAAATCCAAGCCAAGCAGTTGGCTGAGTATAGGGGATGTCTTTTCCGGCGCGACATTCTTCTAACAGGTTCCTCCAACCTCCGCCTTTACAAATACCTTTTTCAGATACCATTTCGGCTACGTTGCCAAATGTATTAAATAAGCCGAAGTTGTTTTTCCAATAAGAATAAACAGGAGCTGTAACATCGGCTGGTTCAGGATGTTCTTTAATATGTTTTTTCCAAATACTGTCGGTCATCCAGCAATGGTTAAATAAGATCTCACCTTTTTTATTTTTGCCGCCATTTGCAAAAACATCTGTACCGTTATTGCTTATCAATTCCCACTCTCCTTTAGTTGGTAAACGGTATTCGATAGTTAATTCTTTTTTGTTTTTGATATAATAAATTTCTTTTACTCTTTCAGTTCTCCATTTACAAAATGCAGTTGCTTGCTCGTAAGAAATGCCAACTACAGGATAACCTTTATAAGCCGGATGACGGTAATAATATTTTACATACGGCTCATTAGAAGTCATTTTTTGGCGCCATACCAATGTGTCGGGCAATGCTGCAAGATGTTCCGGCGATAAATAACCATATTTAGTTTTTACAAAAAATTCATATTCCTGCCATGCGAAATTTGAAATTTCAGTTTCATCTGCAAAAAACGATTCTGTAATTTGAGCAGTGCCGGGTGGAATAAACGCTTTTGGTTTTAGAGTAGTAAAGGATATGGCGAAAACTGAAATTGCTAAGGCAATTGTGTTTTTGATCTTTATCATATTATCTCCAACGCTTTTTTAAGTTCAAATAAATTGTCTTTGCTTTCGCCTAATTCTGTAATTACAAATTTATTCCCGTCTTTATCTATTGTAGCCCTAAATGCTTCTTTATTGCAAACATATAGTTTAGTGTTTTTAAAAATGCAAATAGAATAAGTGTTAAACGGATCGTAATTTATTTTAAAGCCATCTTTGGCACTTACCGTTAGCACCATTTTGGTTTTATGATCAACAATAAAAATTAGATCAGGATTAATAAAATTTGATTTATCACTTAAAACAAAAATAGGTGTAACGCTTTTACCTGCCTGTATGCCATGCGGACAATCAGAATTAAAAATGCCAAATCTAGAAATGCTAAATACACGCAAGGCCTTTACATTATTGCTTAATGAGCTAAAAGAGTTTTCGAGATTTTTTTGGTCAATAGCTGCAGAACGGTCTTCTAATAAGCGTCTTTCTTTTGCATACTCTTCTTTTTTCTTTGCAATATCAGTAAGGTAGGCTTTTTGTTTTGTTTCCATTTCGGCCATTAATCGCTTTTCGTCGGCATCACGTTTTTCAACTAAAGCCTCGTAATCAGCGAATTTTTTTTGATATTTTTTTTCTGCCTTTTCAAAATTTTCCCCACTTAAAGTTGGATAAACAATTAGTTTTTCAACCTGTCCATGGTAGGATAGGGTAAGCAAATAATTTTTTCCTTTAATTGGACCTTCACTTACTTTTACATCGCTCCAGGTAATTTCATGCATTTCTTTGCGATAGTTCTTATTCTCCGGACCTACCTCAAAAATAACATTGTCAAAAGCGGCCAGCTCGGGAAACTCATTGTAACTGCCTTCTAAATAAAAGGTTGGTCGGCCCGGTGTTGGCTTATTTATTTTTTTAGGTTCTTTTGATTTTGGTAATGCTTCTACCTTTTTTGCATAAACGATCTTAACACTGTCAATTTTTTTAGGAATCACAACTTCAATTTGGTTTTTTAATGTTTGAAGTTTAGAATTTGAAGCACTTGGATCATTTTTTTCTGATGGTTTATTCTCTGTTTTTAATACGTTAAGCTTATCATCTTTCTTAAGATACTGCCAGTTTTCGGCAACGGTATCTAAATAATACTGGTTAAAACGGTTTTCAGAATTGGTAGAGGCTAAACTGACCTGAAGGTTTTTGTCGGGTTTAATAAATACCGGTTCGCCGTTTTGTGTGCCTTTAATATCAAACATTCCGGCGCTTTCTAAATTGTATTTTGTTCCTGCGCTATCATATGCCATTGGAATTCCGGCTACAAGAATATCGGCCACATCATGAAATTCTCTATACTCGATGGTTACATCGCCAATTACATCTTTTCCGTTCTTATCTACAAATGCATTTTTTGGAACATTAATTTTTGATGAAGTAGGGTGTTTTATTTCTCCACCGGTGGCGTTATTTATTTTATAAGAAGTATAATTTATTTTTAATTTTTGCGACGGTTCGCTTATAAATTTTTTCTTTGTTGATGTAGTTTTTTGAGCAATTGTTTGAGTAGTTATAGTATCATGCTTTGTATTTTGTTTTGTTTCGTTTTTAAATAATGTTAAGTAACTAATGGTACAAATTACTGTGATGCCTGCAATAACTGCCGAGTATCGGACCTTTTTGCTTTTCCACCAGCTTTTATCGTGTTTGGCTTTATCTAAACTTTGCTGTTTAAATTGTTTAACGAGTTTCTCAAAATCCTGGTGCTTTTTAATTTCATCATCACTGATCTTCGGTCTGTTAATATTAAATTTTGGTTCCATGATC
>JALHPG010000215.1 GCA_022842625.1 Bacteroidia bacterium
AACAAATTAAAAAATGTCAGCAATTTTTTAATAATGGGAATTATCTAATAGATGGTCTAGTAATTGTTTATAATGATAGCAATTTAGCAGAAGAGTTAGGAGAAACGTCTCATCATCCTAAAAACAAAATTGCGTTTAAATTTAAGGGAGAGAGTAAAGTTTCAAAAATACTGAGCATTGAATGGAATATATCAAGAAATGGTAGATGTACTCCAGTAGCACTTGTTGAGCCCGTAGAATTAAGTGGAGCTATTGTTTCGAGAGTTACACTTCACCACTATGGAATGGTGCAAGCTTTCAAATTAATGCCAGGAACAGAAATTGAAATAGTTAGATCAGGTGAAGTTATTCCAAAATTTTTGAGAGTAGTTAAACCTGTTGATCAGAAATTTATTGCACTTAAAAACTGTCCAAGTTGTCACTCAGAGCTTTATGTAGATGGACACTGGTTGAAATGTCAAAACAAGAACTGTATTCAAAGAAAGGAACAAGAAATTTTATATTTTATAAAATCTCTAGGAATTGAAGAAATAAGTGAGATGAGACTTCGAGAAATGATGATTAAAAAACTAGTTTCAGAAATAACAGATTTATTTAAATTAAAAAAAGAAGATTTTTTAATATTAGATAAAATTAAAGAAAAACTAGCACAAAAATTTTATGAACAAATACAAAAGGCAAAAGAAGTGAGCCTGGTTGCTTTTATAGCCGCCCTAGGTATTGAAGGTTTGGGTGAAACAAAAATTGAAAAAATCATCAATGCTGGATTTAATTCGATTGGTAAAATTTCAGAGTTGAAGATTAATGACCTACTTGGAATAGATGGATTTGCAGAAAAATCATCTCAAGCTATAATTTCTGGAATTGACGAAAACAGAATACTTATAAAGAGTTTATTAGATGTTGGTTTTATATTTAAAAATAATGATCAAGAAAATGTAAAATCAAGCATAGAGTTTAAAAATTTAAAATTTTGCATAACAGGGACTTTGTCTCAACCTAGAGATGAAATTATAAATTTTATAAAAATTCATTCAGGTATAATACAGGATAATGTGAATAAAGAGACAAACTACTTGATTACAAATGATAAGGAAAGTTCTTCATCTAAATTTGTAAAAGCGAAAAAATTTGGTATTCCAATAATTTCTGAAGAAAGTCTTAAGAATTTGATAAAAGGATAGAGGTAATAGTGGCCAAGGAAAAAATTCAATATCAATGTCAAGAATGTGGTTTTATAAGTCCCAAATGGCTTGGAAGATGTACTGATTGTGGTGTCTGGAATAGTTTTAAAGAAGAAGTATCAATTAAAGGATTTAGTGCAAGAGGAGTTGATAGCGATAAAAAAACTCATGCCTACAGAATTGATGAAATTAATTTTGATAACACGGATAGAATTATTACTGGAATTTCAGAATTTGATAGAGTGATGGGGGGAGGAATTACACAGGGGTCTTTAACGTTGATCGGTGGTGAACCAGGAATAGGAAAATCAACATTGTTAATGGAAGTTTGTGGAAAAATATCAAAATTAATGCCCAATGAAAAAATTCTTTATGTTAGTGGGGAAGAAAGTGAAGCCCAAGTTGCAAACCGAGCTAAAAGATTAGGGGTAAGAGAAAATAATTTTTTTATCTATCATCAAAATGTTTGGGAAAAAATTAAAGATGAACTTAATCGATTAAAACCTAAGTTTTTAGTAATAGATTCTATCCAAACAACAGTTTCTGCAGAAATTCCTTCTGCAGGAGGAACAGTGTCACAAGTAAGAGAAGTTACATTTGAATTAATGAACTATTCAAAAAGTCATGGTTTAACTTCATTTGCTATAGGTCATGTGACAAAAGATGGAAATATTTCTGGACCAAAATTATTAGAACATATGGTTGATACTGTTGTGTATTTTGAGGGAGATCAGCAACATTTTTATCGACTTCTTAGAGCGATTAAAAACAGATTTGGAAATACTAATGAAGTAGGAATTTTTGAAATGCAAGAAGATGGGTTAAAGGAAGTAACCAATCCATCGGGATATTTTTTAGATCAAAGTTTTCAAGGATCTTTTGGTAGAGCTATAACTTGTTTACTAGAAGGCACTCGTCCTTTGTTGGTTGAAATACAAGCTCTTGTTACAGAAAATAAATTTGGAACGGGAAGAAGAACAACTCAAGGAGTTGATCACAATAGAGTGGCAATGTTAGTTGCTGTTATTGAAAAATATTTTGAGTTGCCTTTTAGTTTTTGCGATATATATGTCAATGTTGTTGGTGGAATGAAACTTGAAGGTAGAGATGCCGATTTAGCTATTATTGCGGCTTTAATAAGTTCATATCAAAAAAAACCATTATCAGAAAAAGCGATATTCTTAGGGGAAGTAGGATTAACTGGCGAAGTAAGACCAGTTAATATGATAGATACACGAGTCAAAGAAATTACAAAACTTGGATATGAACAATTAATAATATCAGAAAGAGCATTGGAAAAAATCAAAAATAGCAAAACGAAAGTTAGGATTAGGGGTATTAGAAAAGTGCAAGAAATTTTAAATGTTTGTTATTAGTATTAGAATGTATAATGATCAGTTTGAAAGATAAATTTTTTGAATATAACTTTCCCACTTATTTCGTCTCAGCAAATAAGAGTTTGATTCCTGTGCAATAAATGTAGTTTCAAAAGATTTCTTCTTTGCTAAGGAAGCAAGATCTAATTTGTTAAGTTGAATTTGAGCACCTAAAGCAGCTCCACTTACAGTGGTTTCAACTTGTAAGGGACGATTAATTTCAGTTTTATTATAATTTGCTTGAATTTGCATAAGAAGATTATTCTTACAAGCACCACCATCAACATGAAAGGAAGAAATTTTTTTATTCAAATCCTTTTCAGCAGCTTCTTTTAAATCTGCAATAGATTGGGCAATACCATCTAAAAGAGCATAGGAAAGCTCTGGAATGCCTGTATCTCGGCTCATTCCATAGATAGAAGCAAGGGCTTCGCTTTTCCAAT
>JALHPG010000216.1 GCA_022842625.1 Bacteroidia bacterium
AAAAATCAAAGATTTTTGCAGGCTCAGGGTTTTTAGTTTCCAATTCATCAAACAGGCCTTCGCGAGGCTCTAGAAAATCATTTAAATTTAGGGCAGTATCGATATAGGACAAATCATTTGCCTCATACGTTAATTTTAATAAAGAACGTAATAAATGATATTGTTTCTCATATTTTGCAAATTCATTTGATGTTTTAAAAGTTCTTCTTGCATTGGCAACAGTGCTTTGTAACCATTTACCTTCCGAAATAAAAACAGGTTCCGGATCTATATTTTTTAATTGTGTATAAAGACTACCATCTTTTGGTACGCTATTACTTATATACATTCCTTTCTTGTTTTCCAAATGAATGAAATCAGTACCATTTGCTCCAATATTCCAATGCTCACCGTAGAGTAGGTAAACGATTAGAGCCATTAACTCCTTTTGAGGCATAGTTTGATCCGCATTTGCAATCCCAGTTATTGTTTCAATAAGGTCTTTAGAGACTGAACCTAAATCGAAGTAAATATAGCTTTTTCCATCCTGATAACAATAATTGATCCTAAGTTTATAGCCTTGATCCTGGATGTAGGGCATTTCAAATTTAGGTTGAAGCGTAGCTTTAGAGTCATTCATGATATAGTTTAGGTCGAGTTCTTTAGAAATCTTTTCCTTAATACGATTCATTAAGTCTTTAGGCAATATTATAGGCCATTGACCAGCATCCCTATTAGGTATTATTTCATATTCCCCAAGCCATGTTTTAAATAGATTAACCGAATGGTCGGTTTCGCGTACAAATGACCCTTCACTTAAATGCAAACCTGTAGTTTTAATAAAAATCTCACCCATGTAATGATAGTCATAAATCGCTCTATTGGAGATGCTATTGACCTTGCTTAAGTTTTCTACCTTATAGATTTTTACGATATCGTTTGCTTTCAGATAGCTCTTTGGATCATAATAGATGGTCGTACGCCCATCGCTCCAATTAAATGTCGTTTTCACTTTAAGCTGCGGAAACATTTCCGCGAATTTTTGTATCTCTAATATTTTACCAACAAGAGGGTAGTTTTCTTCAACTAATTCATCAACCGTGCTTAATCCTGTGTTCATCAAACCGGTTTTAAAAGCTATTTTTTCGATTTCTACGCCTTTATCAGTGGCTACCCACGAGATATCAACAACTTTAGGAATTAGCGGTTGAGGTTCGCTGATAACTTCGTAAGGGCCGGTAAATTTATATTCGAAAACAGTGTTAATCTTCCTAATGATCTCTTGTGCAGATTCAACGGAAAGCGCATCAGATATTTTTACATTATTAACCTCCAAAATACGATGTTGCGTAACACTCACGAGATTAACGCATGACCAGACAAAAGCCACTGTTGAACCTGCCGCAATAAGTACGGGATTTGTTGCAGTTACCATAACTGCGGCTCCACCTAATCCATAGAAAGCAGATCCAATAGATAGATCTACCCTATTGTTATTGTATTTATTGATATAACCCTTATGCTTTGCCATAACACATGATATTTTATCTGTAACATTTGCTAAAGGATGAAACCTGTCCACTAAATTCTTTGCTGTATAAAAATGATTAATCACTTTTAGAACATCGATGTTTTGTACGGGTGTTAATACAACATTATTTAAACTACATTCTTTTCTTTGTTGAGCAACGCCTTCAAATTTTAATGTTTTAAGTGGCAGTGCTTTAAGCTGTACCTCTCGTGGATATTGATTATAGAGCCATTTTAATTCTTGAAGCGCATTAAAAGTCGTTAAGGCTTGAGACTTACCTAGAGTATAAAGCCATTTTAATGAGTTGCATTGATTAATAATCTCAAGTCTTAAATCTTCATGTTTTTTCTTGAAATCATCTGAAAGATTAACTCCAGTTGTAAGCTTATTTAATGCAAAGAAGGATTTTCCAAGTTTAAGTAGTAGTTCAGGAGCTATAAATGATCCTTTGGCATTTACTAAATTAGCAAGGAAACCTACGAAAAGATGTGGGGCTACCACAACATCTTTTAGATCAATGCCTGAAACTAATTGACCATTCCAATTACTTTTTGAATATTCATTACTATAAATAATAAGCTGATTTAAGTAATTCACAATCTCTTTTGGTTTATTATGAGATAAAAGTTTACTATCAACGACTAAGCTTTGGTCTTGAATACGTTGGTTTTGTTCATAAATTTTGTCTTTAACATGAACATCCTTAATCTCTGAAAAACCGTCCCGAAGTTTGTTGCTTAATTTTTTACTTACTGAATTTAAATTTCTATTGAGATCGTTTAATTTCTGACTATTCTTTTTTAGCCCGGCTATTATATCATCCAATTCATTTAATTTGTTTGCGATAGAATTAAACGACGGCTGAAACCCTTGAGCTATCTGCAGAGGCAGTTCTGTTAATTTCCTTTGAATTGTTTGCAATTCTGTTTCAGGCAAACCTTTACCATTTTTCCATCTATTGTATAGATTTGCAAATTCTACAATTGAAGTAATAGAAGTCAAGGCTGGGACTATAAGTTGACCAATCGTCAAAGATGGTGCTGCAAGTAATAAACCAATTTTTGAGATAGCAGGTATTGCAGCAATAACAGGGCTTGTAGAGCCATCTTCACCGTTAGAGCTTAAGGTACCATCTCCTTCTGTTGTGTTGCCAATTTTTGCAGCATTCGGATCCTTAACTTCTTTACCAAGTATTTCCGCGGCTCCCATAAGGTAGGCAATTCCAGATAGCGCGCTAGCAGATGCAGTCGCTAAATGAAAATCAATAGCATATTTTTGAAACCATTCAGGTTTTTCCATCCATTCAGCAAGAGCCTGAGCCAGGTTTCCTGAAGCAATACTTAAACTGACTAACTGATTTGGGAAATTGGTTTGTCTTAATTTGTCTAAAGATTGTGAATAAACACCCACTAATTCACGCTCAAACGGTGACATAAAACCTGAAAGCTGATATCTTCTTACAATTTTCATTGCAAAATCATGCG
>JALHPG010000217.1 GCA_022842625.1 Bacteroidia bacterium
TTAACCCATCTGTTCTCTCTGTTTAAGCTGGTAGTGTCACTTCCAAATTTGGTAATATCATCCGGAAGTAATTGTCCTGAGAAGCCTTTAATTTCTTTTCTTAGATCGTCGTATTTTTTATTTTGGTCTCTTAATTGTTTTTGCTCTGCTCTAAACTTCTCAAGATTTAAACTGTACTTGGTGTCGTCTTTTTTTGCTTTTACTTCTTTAGCTTGAGCTTCAATTAAATTAAACTGAGCGCTTTTTTTAATACGCGACTGACTGCTCTTTAAAACATTTGTGTAATTTATAGTTTTAAATTCGGTGTAATCTGCTTTCGAAATTTCATCCCAAGGCATTGGATTATCCATTTCTTTTTCTCCAAGGTCAATGAACGCGTAAGGGTCAGGTAGCAATACATCCGGTACAACACCTTTTAATTGTGTGGCACCGCCGTTAATGCGATAAAACTTTTGTTGAGTTATTTTAACTTGTCCAACAGGTTTGATTGTATCAAATTGTGGTAATAAAAAATTATCAAGATCAACAAATGATTGAACAGTACCTTTACCAAAACTTGGAGTTCCTAATATAATACCACGTTTGTAATCTTGAATAGCAGCTGCTAAAATTTCGCTGGCACTAGCGCTGTTATGATTTATCATAATGGTTAATGGACCATCCCAAACAACATCGGGAGTTCTATCTTCCATTACATTGCGTGTACTGTTTTTACCTTGTACTTGCACAACAGGACCTTTCGGGAAAAACAAACCTGCCATTGAAACAACTTCTTGTAATGATCCGCCACCATTATCACGCAAGTCAATAATTAAACCTTTAATGTTTTGTTTTTTTAATTTTTCAATTTCCTTACGCATATCGTTAGAGCAACCACGAGCTCCGGTGCGCGTAAAGTCGGTATAAAACGATGGTAAATAAATATAACCGATCTTATTTTTATTTTCAAGAACAGCACTTTTCGCAAAGGTTTCTTCTATTTCAATAACATCTCTAATAATTGGAATTACTTTAATACTATTATCGGTTTTTTTAACGGTTAATCGTACTTCGGTTCCTTTTTTACCTTTTATAAGATCAATTGATTCGTCAATTTCTAAATTAGTAATATCTACCGGCTCGGCAGGTCCTTGAGCCACCTTTAGGATCTGGTCTCCGGCTTTTAATTCACCTTGTTTAAAACTAGGGCTTCCAACAATTATTTCGCTTATGGTTAAAACACCATCTTTTATTTGTAAACGAGCGCCAATTCCTTCAAACTGTCCGCTCATGGCTTGATCAAATTTCTTTTTTTCTTTTGGTGCAAAGTATTCTGTATGCGGGTCGTAAGCCCCTGTAATGGCATTAGCAAAGGTAGAGAAACGGTCTCGTGGCGACACTTTATTTAAGCGTTTAAACCAATCTTCATTCGCTTTTAGGGTTTTACGTCTTGCATCAACCTCTAAACTATCAAAAGACTTTACTTTATAAGCAGTATCTTTTTTCTCAATGGCCTTCTCTTGTCTGTCAAGCATATCATCTAAACGTAATAATACTTGATACTTGATCATTTTACGCCATTCGTTTTTCAGGTCTGCTTCGCTTTTAGCATAAGTGGTTTTTTCATAATCTACCTCATACTCCTCATTAACTGTGAAATCTAATGGTTTGGCCAAAAGCTCTTTATTCCAATTTTCTTTTTCTTTCAGTCGCTTGATATATGTTTCAATAGATCTTGCATAAAAATCGTGACGTTGATTTAGTAATTGATCATCAATATCGCGGCGAGATCTTGCCAAATCATCATAATCACTTTGCAACAAGAACTTTTTATTATAGTCTAAACGCTTAATATAGAGCTCAAATACTTTTTCGCTGAAAGCATCATCTATCTTAAGAGGCGAATAGTGGTTTTGATTAAGGCTTCCGAAGAGCAATTCAAAAATAACATCGTTTTTATCAAATACGTATTTAAAAAACGTAAACGATGTAAGGATAATAACCCCAAAAATAAGAACTGTTTTTTTGGTTATTTTAGATACGATTTCTTGCATATGTACAAATTTAATTTTTTAATACGTAATATCATATTGCACAATCACATATTTTGCCATACTTGGTAAAAACTTGTTTAAATATTGTTAAATGCACTCGGCTTAAGAATGTTATATTTAGCGGGTAATATAACTAATTATGATAGATTTTTCTCGTGCGCAATTAACTCATTTTTGTGTTCATTTTGTTGGTAATAAAGGGCTTGGCGAAGAGTTAACCCTTAGCGATAAGGCCTTTGAGTTTAAGGATGATTTTGTAAAAGAAACCGTTTTACGCTATTTTTTAACGCCTTTTAAAACAGATATCTATTATCAATTTAAAGGAAAAGTAGATGTTTCTTTAGCTAGTGTAGCCAATGCAAGCGAAGATCTATTTGCTTCAAGAAGTGAATTTGTGGAGCAAAGCAAACAGGTGGCGCAGCATTTATATAACCAAAGTATGCATCCAAAAATAAATGGCGGCGAGTTTTATGTTTGTTATTTTACAGATGCCATGGTTGATGGTGAATTGACAGATGCTATTGGTTATTTTAAAACAGAAAACAAAGAAACGTATTTAAAAGTTTATCAGCATGTTGATGCCTTTGATATTGATTGCGATAATGGTATTAATATTAATAAATTAGATAAGGGGTGTTTGGTTTTTAATTTGGATAAAAAGAATGGTTACAAATTAAGTATTATTGATACCAATAACCGGAATGCAGAGTGTGCCTTATATTGGCAAGAAGATTTTTTAAATTCTGTTATTAAACCTAACGGTTATTACCATACCAAAAATTTTATTGATACTTCGCGTGGTTTTTGTGAAGAAATTTTAACCGAAGCGAATAACGTAAATAAACAAGATCAAATGATGATGCTTAACAGAAGCACATCTTACTTTAAAGAAAAAGACAAATTTAATTTAAAGGATTTTGAAAAAGAAGTACTGGTAGAG
>JALHPG010000218.1 GCA_022842625.1 Bacteroidia bacterium
TGTATTCCGCGTCAATTAGTGCCAGTAAAGCCAGTTCCTGCTCATCCGGTTGCACAACCAGGCGGGGCGTATATATAGTGGAACGCGCCACGCCGGTTAGTTCACATTGGCGCATCAGTGGCAATGGCTCCGTCGCGCCGACCCATTGTTTTCGCAACGCTATTGGCTGATCCCGGACTTTTTTTTAAGCCAGTCCAATTCCATCTTCAATCGACCGATTTCGGAATACAGTCGTTCCGAACTCGCTGATGGATCAACAGGTTTCACACCGCGCTTGGTCTCAAATAGGCTCGACGCCTGCTCTTGCAGTTCCTTCTTCCATAAACCAACTTGCGTCGGATGCACACCAAACTCTTGACCAATTTCATTCACCGTTTTAATGCCCAGAATTGCTTCAAGCGCTACTTTAGCCTTCAATTCACCCGTAAAATTCTTTCGCTTTACTCCCGTCATTTCCTGCTCCTTTTTTAGCAGGATACCATCTTAATTTACTGTCCTGAAAGGAGGGTCCACTATACCCTAACTCGGTTTTACTTTATTCTGACTTTCCCTTAATGCTAAACGCCTTAGATGTATAATTCATTTCTAGCTTTGTAGTATCACTTAGTAAGTCTATGATACTTTTATGTGTTATTTTATTATTTGCACTTTTATGGATATTAATTTTGTGATTGATTGGATGGTTGAGAATTATTTAGTGTTAATTAGTGGCATTGCTGTTCCTCCTTTATGGTATCTATTTAAAAAATTATTTTTGAAAAAAGACGATACATATCAAATTAAACAAACGCAAAAATCTGGTAAAAAATCAATTAATATTCAATCTGGGAAGAATATTGAAATTAATAGAAAGGATGTTTAATAAATTTCTAAAACTGCACTCTGGAAAAAAATCGACCAATATTCAAGCTGGTAAAGATATAGTTTTTAACGGTTCATCATATCTTGAAGTAAAGGAAATTTGTCTCGATCTTTTCAAGCAGAGTTTGCCGGAATTACGTGCTGAGGCAGCTGCTATTGCTAATGAACGTGCCGAATTTATCTCGCAGAAGTTGTTTTATGAATTATGGACTAAAAATCCAGAAGCTATAACCCGGCTAAATCAGCCAGACATGCAATATAATCTAGTTGCTATTCTAAAAGAGTATGCGAGAAACGGGGATCAGCAACTTGGCAACATGCTTATTGAATTATTTATTAAGCTTACGCTACAGTCTAATAAAAATCTCATTCAGGTAAACTTACAAGAAGCAGTTGCTGTTTTGCCACGAATGACTGTAGATCAGCTTAATGTTCTTGTGCTTAAAGTATTATTGAGATTTCCCTCTTTTGACGAAGGCACTGATTTTTCTTATTTAATTGAATATTTAAAAAATAAAGTATGTCCTTTTGTAGATTTTGATATCACTGAGAGTGATATCAAATATCTTGAGTACCTTGGCTGTATCCGCCGATATCAATTTCAAAATGAAACATATCCTGACTTATCTTGTATATTTTCTGGAGGATGGGGTTATTATTACGATCTCCCTATAGATCGCTTTTTTTCTAAGGGCTTGTCTCGAAACGATCTTGGAACCTTTGTATTCGATGGTACAAATAAAAACTGCGAGGAAATATTAATTCAGTGCTTTCATGATCCCCAGAAATTGCAGCTTGATACTTATAACCATTTAAATCTGTCTACTATAGCTCGGGAAAAAAATATACAAATGGACAAATTCAACACCTTGATCGAACGTTTTCGACAAGTTCAGATGCCTCAGAATGAAATCAATGAGCTTCTAATTAATGCAATACCGAGTATAAGTAAATTTTTTGAAGTATCTGATAAATTGCATGTTTATGAAATTACATATGTTGCAGCTATTATTGTCCAGGTATATTACAAAACTAAAACAAATGCAGATTTGGACATTTCGTATTGGACAAAATAAATTTATTTATTCGTTTATTGTTTATAGTTTTCAAATCTTATATCTCGACAAAACTATTTCCCAACCGAATTTTAAACATAAGACCCGTGATTTTTCCGGTTTAAACCAGTTAATAATAAAATTGATTGTTTAACCTGATTTACTAAAACGTTAATTTTTAGAGAATTTAAATAAAACTTCTCTGTAAAATCATACCAAACTTACTTTCAAGTACTAACTGGCGCCTATAGAAAGCAGCCTTAACCTCAAGACTATCGAACTCTTCATTTCTTCTTTCTAATTCTCGCTTTAGCAACTCAATTTCCCGCTCTAAGCTCCAAACCTTTTGACATTTCCAGAATAAGGCCCTGATTTCATGCGGAGTAAAACCGTTTTTCCACTCAGGAACATAAAACAAATTACCCGAGAAACGATATCCTTTCCATTCATCACCCAGTAAAGCGCTCGCGTCGCCCTTAAGATATAACCTTAAAAGCTTAAGTGAAGGTTCCGGAATTTCCTTACCTCCTTTTTTCCATTTCTTAATGGTTTTTTGATCTTCACCAGTGATTCTCTCGATTTCTTCTATGTTGATACCATAAATCAGCTCGTTCATTTTCTCAACCTAAGAGCAAAGATTCAATCATTACAAATTTCGAATGATTTTCATTTCGACAAAAGAAAGCCGACAAGCAATGTATTCAAAAGTTGTTATTGCTTGTCGGATATGAGGATATTGCAGCAATGATGCGGGTTTAGAATTATGACTCAATGACTAACGCTGGTATTTTGAAAACCGCTAAACAGCTTATCCAAGAACTCTGAAAATTTATCGTATTTTCTGCGGAATTTATTTCGGCGGTTATTCCATTTAACATAATACAAATTATTGGCAATTGACTATGGGAATAAGTACACGTCGAGTAGCGTAATAACTTCATTAATAACTAATCCGTACGGCGATTGTCGAAATGAGGAATCCGCACTAAGAAAGTAAT
>JALHPG010000219.1 GCA_022842625.1 Bacteroidia bacterium
TGTTTCTAATGTAGATTTAACTTTAAAATCCCAATAAGGGGCATTTTTCTTGTCTCTGTTCGTAAATAATAAATGACGATCTTGATCATAAATATTAAAGATCAAATTTCCATCGGATGTTCCACTGCAAGCAGCAATTCTATAAGTGGTTTCGCCAAAAAATGTTGTTTGAAACTCTGCAGTTTCATCTGAGTTTAATAAAAGTGCGCGGTATTGTTGACCATCTGAAATAAAAGTTGAAATAATGTGTTTAGCACAAATATTCGCAATTGTATCGCACTGTGCGTTTGCTTTATTAAAACTAGCGGCTAGTGAAACAAATGAGAGGGCTATAATAAATTTCTTCATTTTAGTTTGTATATTAATATTATGATTGTGAAGGGTTAATTATTTTATTTCTGATCTGTTGAATCTTATCTGTAATCAAAGCAATTTGCTCATCGCTAACAATTACATCTGTTGTGCTATTAATATAAGTGATTTTTTTAGTTGTATCCGTTACAGGCTCAACAAAGTTATATTTGAATTGAATGCCATCGTAAATTTTTGCAAGCTCGGTTAACTGGGCTGTTAATGCCGTAACTTCTGCCTCAGTACTTACACTTAATATTTTTATTAAACTTCCTAGAGCTTGCTTTTGTTCTGCAATTCTAAATCTTACTCCGTCAGTTGGTTTTGCTTTATATGCAGTAACAGAAAAATGCATACTTTCAATCCATCCACCTGTAAGTATTAAACTGCTAATTCCGGTTCTTTGGTTGTTTTTTAAATACGCATCGCTACCTCTGTAAGCAATACCTACCAAAACCATCATACTATCTTTATTTGTAACATTATTTTTAATACGCTCCATTGTTGAGGCATCAAAAGCTGCAGAAATTCCAAGTTTATCAGCTAATTGTTTAACAGAAGCTAAATACCCTAGAGCGTCTTGAGTTTGGTTATAAAGAGATACGTATCCTAAGTCTGCACCATATATCCCTAAGTTAAGAGATTTCGAGAAATCAGAATTGAATGTATTTACTTTGTTTGAGGCGTGTAATGTAGATTTATCGTATGTAATGCCACTTTTTTGAATCAATAATGCAGTTTGAATTGGTGATGGTACGCTAAAAAGCTCTCCACCAACGTTTAATACAGATGTTTTTACTGTATCTACTGTTTCAACTATATCATCTTTACCTGATTCTTCTTTTTTATTGCCGCATGACGAAAAAAGGCTTACTGCAATTGTGAAAGCTAAAACGTTTTTGTTTAAGATTTTTTTATGAATTTTCATCGATAAATTGATGTTTTTTAAAGATTAATTTTGCGCAAGTAAAGCAAAAAAACTGAATTGGGCAAAAAAAATTCCCACATTTATGATTTTAATTGTTAACAACTCTTTTTAGATATTATGCCTTCCAACAAGGACAATTTAACATTATTGGCTTATGCTAAACAGTCAAAAAAAGTCTCATTTTTGGCTGTTTAGGGAAGTTTTAACAATTACTTGTTATTTTGGGTTTATTTTAGAATGAATTTAATTAACCTTTTTTTTTAACCTAACTTTAGGCCCTAACTATTAATATTAATGAAACGAACAGATGTAGTCCTTCTTTTAATTTTAGCCTTTGTTCAATTTACCGGTATTGTAGATTTTATGATACTTATGCCGCTTAAGCCTAAGCTTACCGAACTTTGGGGCATTAATCCGCAGCAATTTGGAATTGCCGTGTTTGCATATGGTTTTGGGGCGTTTATATCATCTTTAATTTGTGTAAATAAAGTTGATAGATTTGATCGTAAAAAGGTGTTGGTAGTAATTTACGCCGGCTTTACTTTAGGCACTTTCTTTTGCGGTTTTGCAAACAGTTATATAATGTTAGTTATTGCACGTTTTATTACGGGGTTATTTGGTGGGGTTTCAGGCTCAATAATTCAATCAATTGTTGGGGATGCCATTCCGCCGCAAAAAAGAGGACAGGCAATGGGAATTTTAATGATGGGTTTTGCATTAGCCAGTATTGTTGGGGTTCCGGGCGGCTTATATCTGGCAGCACATAACCATTGGTACACACCATTTTTAATTTTAGGCGGACTTTGCGCTTTGGTATTTATAGGTATTTTATTTGTAATACCCTCGTTTACCGGGCACTTGGCTACATTTAAGCAACAATCGTTTGTAGGCGTTATGAAAAGCGTTCTTTCGAGTCCAAATCGCCGTTGGGCCTTATTGTTAACGGCTTTAATTATGCCGTCGCACTTTTTTAT
Organism: Bacteroidia bacterium; assembly: GCA_022842625.1. Classification (GTDB taxonomy): domain Bacteria; phylum Bacteroidota; class Bacteroidia; order B-17B0; family Aurantibacillaceae; genus Aurantibacillus. The sequence continues at coordinate 2,254 of JALHPG010000219.1, forward strand.
CATTCCTTTTTTGAGCGATTTTTTTACTTATAATTTAAAGTTCGATTATTCTACAACTGTACCCTTAGTTTATATATTTGGCGGTGCAATTACAGCCTTTTCTTCTCCCTTGATAGGCAAGTTAAGCGATAGAATAGGGCGCTATAAAGTTTTACTTGCTTTAACTGTTTTGTCTTTAATACCTTTGTTAGGTATACCTAATTTACACACACAAAGTAAATTGGTTCTATTATGTTTTACTGCCTCCTTTTTTGTGTTTAGTGGTTCGCGAATGATCGTTTCAATGGCTCATGTTACTTCAACGGCAGAGCCAAGCATACGTGGCGCATTTTTAATTATAAATTCTTCAGTTCAGCAATTTGGCACTTCAATAGCGTCATTAGCGGGAGGCTTTATAGTGATGCAATCAAGCGATAATACTTTACATAATTATCCTTATTTAGGGTATTTGGCTGTTTTCTTTTCCATTTTAGTGGCTTTAGTATTTAATAAGGTTAAACCATTAAAAGTTTAGATTTTTGTGAGAGAATTGCCGTTTTTTATTCTCGAAAATTATAAATAGATTAGATTGATATTTGATATGAAA
>JALHPG010000220.1 GCA_022842625.1 Bacteroidia bacterium
TATATACAACCACCAAAGAACTTGATCAATTGGTAAACGCGCTAAATGAAATGAGTATTTAGTATTAATTTACACATTAAAATACCAAGTTAAACAATAATAAAATAGCTTAGTTGCTCAATAAAATATTAATCAATTAAATAAGAGATATGAATTTCAGAAAACAATTACAATTATCAGTTTTAGGTTTAGGTTTGTTCTTAGCCAGCAATATGCAAGCTCAAACATTGAAAACACCTGCTCCAAGTCCTTTACAAACTATTAAACAAAATTTTGGCTTAGGCGAAATAGCTGTTGAATATAGCAGACCAAGTGCCAAAGGCAGAGTTATTTATGGTGATGTTGTAGCGTTTGGTAGTATTTGGCGCACAGGTGCCAACAGTGCTTCAAAAATAACCATTGGAGAAGATACTAAAGTAGAAGGAAATCCTATTGCGGCTGGCACCTATGCCTTATACACGATGCCAGGAAAAGATGCATGGGACATTATGTTTTATAAAGATTTAACCTTAGGCGGAAATGTAGGTGATTATAAAAAAGAAGATGAAGTTTTGCGTGTGAGTGTTAAACCAACTGCTTTAACTCAAAAAGTTGAAACCTTTACTATTAATTTTGCCGATATCACAGCTACTACATGTAATGTTGAACTTTTATGGGAGCAAACAAGAGTGGCCTTTAAGTTAACCACCGAAATTGATGCAAAAGTGATGAAAAGCATTGAAACTGCGATGGCTCCTGCCGATAAAAAACCATATTTTAGTGCTGCAAGTTATTATTATGATAACAACAAAGACATGAAACAAGCATTAGAGTGGGTTGATAAAGCTGTTGAACAAAATCCAAAAGCATATTGGGTATTGCATTTGAAAGCAAAAATTCAATTGAAATTAAAAGATGCTAAGGGTGCAATTGAAACTGCCGAAAAATCTAAAGCTATTGCGATGGAAGATAAAGATGATGCTTATGTTAAAAATAATGACAAGTTGATTGCTGAGGCAAAGGGAATGAAATAATTGTGGTAAATTCTAAATCCTAAATTCTAAATTCTAAAAAATAAAGAATTAAGAATAAATTATGTAGCATGGTTTTTTATGGAATATCAGATATTGCCTTAGTTGCTAAGGTTTGAATTAAAAAAAAGGGATTTGAAAGTTTTCAAATCCCTTTTTTTTGTGCTTAGTTGAGTTTACTCAATACCTCATCGATGGCTGAGAAATTGGGTAAATCTCCTGCCGATTCTAATACTTCGGCATATTGAATTGTTCCCTCTTTGTCTATTACAAAGGCGGCTCTTTTAGAAACGCCTTTCATTCCAAACACAAACTCATTGTAATAAGCCCCATAATCTTTGGAGGTTACTTTGTTGAAATCACTTAACAACTGAAAATTCAGGTTTTGTTCTTCTTTGAATTTAGCAAGAGCAAATAAAGAATCTACAGAAATTGCCACCACATCAGATTTATCGTTGTGATACATGGTAATACCATCACGCAAAGTGCATAATTGCTTTGTGCAGGTGCCTGTAAATGCCGCTGGAAAAAAATGTACTATTAAGTTTTTACCGCTAAAATCGGTTAAACTTACTTCCTTTTTATCGGTATTAAAAAGTCTGAAATCTGGTGCTTTGTCGCCTTGTTTTAATGACATAATTTAAATTGATTAGATGTTATTGATTAATTAAACAAATGGGTTTAAAAATAGTTCTGCAAATGTTAAAAAATAGATTTAACAATAGACCATTACAATAATAAAATTTGAAATTCGTTAACATTCAAAAAGTAATCAAACCTTTATTATAAGTTCTTCGTAAAAAAAATAAAAAATAATTTATGGAATAAAAACATTTACCACATCTATTAAGTAAATCAAACAAAATGAATGAAACTTTACTATTGATTAACGCAGCGATTGTGTCAATTTTTTATTCACTTTTTAATACTTATAGTTATGTCAGCAAATTTTTTAACTCCAAAAAACTGGGACAATGTTACCGATAACGGTCGCAATAATTTAGTGTTCCAAAACCGAAATCATGAATATGGCGCTTATACAATCAGGCGCGATTACAATCATCATCTTTTTTTAGCGCTTTTTATAAGCACAGGCATTTTTTTGAGCGCGTTTATTATTCCTAAATTGTTGCTCAGTAATAACACTTCCGAAATAGTAATTCCTACTATTGATCCAATTGTTACTATCATCGATATTACGCCTCCTCCTGCAATAATTGAAGAGGTAACTCCTCCAGCGGTGATTGAAAAGCCCAAAGTTGAAATCGCCACGCAAGACAACACGACACCAGTAGTGGTTGACAACAAAGTGGATAATACACTAAGCACAAACGATAAAATAATCAATCCAGGGAAGACCAATACAACAGGTGTTATTGGAGATCCAGTTATTGATAAACCATTTATTGAAACACCAATAGTGAAAGTTGAACCACCATCCGGGCCTGTGCTCACTGCAGAAGTAATGCCAGCCTTTCCTGGTGGTGAGCCAGCCTTATTCAGGTACTTACAGGGTAATATTAATTATCCTTATGGTGCCAGAGAAAATGGCATTAAAGGAACTGTGATTGTTGGTTTTGTAATAGATGTTACAGGCAAGCCGGTGATGCTAACGATTTTAAAAGGTATAAGAGGCGGTAAAGATCTTGAAGCGGAGGCAATGCGCGTGATTGCCAGTATGCCAAACTGGTCGATCGGGAAGCAAAATGACAAGCCTGTAGCTGTGCAATTTAGCTTACCTGTTAGGTTTGATTTGAGGTAACGAAAGCTTGAATA
>JALHPG010000221.1 GCA_022842625.1 Bacteroidia bacterium
TTTTTTGCCACCAAATACACTAATAATTTTTATTTAAGGCCTACTTCGGCATACCACCGGTCATACCCTTAGGCATGTTACGCATTAATTTGCTCATGGCATTTTTATCGTTCATCATGCGCATCATTTTACGAGTATCTTCAAACTGTTTTAATAATTTGTTTACCTCTTGTATCCCTTGTCCACTGCCTTTTGCAACACGTTGTCTGCGCGAACCGTTCAATAGATCGGGCTTGCTTCTTTCCTCCGGAGTCATACTAAAAATAATGGCTTCAATCCCTTTAAAGGCATTTTCATCAATGTCCATATCTTTAACAGCTTTACCAACACCGGGTATCATTCCAACCAGATCTTTAATGTTACCCATTTTTTTAATTTGGTGTAACTGACCCAAAAAGTCATTAAAATCAAATTTATTGGTAGCAATTTTCTTACTTAATTTCCTTGATTCTTCTTCGTCAAATTGTTCTTGTGCACGTTCAACTAAGGTTACAACGTCACCCATCCCTAAAATACGATCAGCCATACGTTCAGGATAAAACACATCCAGAGCGTCCATTTTTTCGCCGGTACCAATAAATTTAATAGGTTTATTTACAATAGTTTTAATAGATAAAGCAGCACCACCACGCGTATCACCGTCTAGTTTGGTTAAAATAACGCCATCAAAATCTAAACGATCGTTAAAGGCTTTTGCTGTATTAACGGCATCTTGGCCGGTCATACTATCTACCACAAATAAAATTTCGTTTGGTTTAATTGCTTTTTTAATGTCAGCAATTTCATTCATCATTTGCTCATCAACAGCTAAACGACCCGCAGTATCTATTAACACAACGCTATTACCGTTTTCTTTTGCTTGCTTAATAGCAGCTTCGGCAATTTTAATTGGATTTTTTTCTTCTTTATTACTAAAAACCTCTACACCTAATTGCTCTCCTAAAACGTGCAATTGGTCAATAGCAGCCGGACGGTATACGTCGCAAGCAACCATTAAAGGTTTTTTTCCTTTTTTAGTTTTTAAATAATTAGCAAGTTTACCGGTAAAAGTGGTTTTACCCGAACCTTGTAAGCCACTCATTAAAATGATGGTTGGATTTCCTCCTAAGTAAATATCTTCTTTAGTGCCGCCCATTAAGGCAGCTAACTCATCGTGTGTAATCTTAATTAGCAATTGCCCCGGAGATACCGAGGTAAGAACGTTTTGCCCTAAGGCTTTTTCTTTTACGGTATCGGTAAATGATTTTGCTACTTTATAGTTAACGTCGGCATCTAAGAGTGCTTTACGCACTTCTTTCATTGTTTCGGCAACGTTTATTTCTGTAATTTTACCTTGGCCCTTTAAAAGTTTAAAGGCGCGGTCGAGCTTATCTTGTAAATTATCAAACATGGTACTTTATTTTATAACGAATACAAATTTAGGAAATTGAATGTAATTTTACACGATTAAAGAATGAACCATAAACATTATATGCAATTAGCCCTTGATCTTGCCAAAAAAGGATTTGGGCATGTGGCGCCTAACCCAATGGTAGGTTGTGTTATAGTGCATAACGAAATTATTGTTGCCAAAGGATACCATCAAGTATTTGGTGGACCTCATGCAGAAGTGAACGCCATCAATAATTTACCGGTTGAAATTGAACCTGCCGAATGCACAATTTATGTTTCGCTAGAGCCTTGTAGTCATTTTGGTAAAACCCCGCCCTGCGCCGATCTGATCATAAATAAAGGATTTAAAAGGGTGATCGTTTGTAATTTAGATCCCAATCCTTTGGTTGCCGGAAAGGGAATTGAGAAGTTAAAAGCGGCGGGAATAGAAGTAACCTCGGGTGTTTCGGAGCAGGAGGGAAGGGAGTTAAATAAACGTTTTTTTACTTTTTTTGAAAAGCAACGCCCTTATTATATTTTAAAATGGGCCCAAACTGCTGATGGATTTATTAGTCGGCTGCCTTTGCCTGAAAATAGAGAAGAGAATAAGATCACAGGATTAGAAGTGCAAAAACTGGTTCATCGAATGCGCACTGAGGAAATGGGAATTATGGTGGGAAAAAATACGGTTTTAGCAGATAATCCCAATTTAACCAACCGTTTGGCTGAAGGTAAAAATCCGGTAAGAATGTTTATTGATAAAGATTTGGAGGTGCCTGAAACTTTTAATATTTATGATGACCAAGCCCAAACCATTGTTTTTAACAGTCAAAAAGATGAGAAAAGAGAAAATATCCAATTCATTAAACTTAATTTTGAATTAAATGTGTTGGAGCAAATTTCCGATAAATTGTTAGAATTAAAGATCCAAAGCGTTTTAGTTGAGGGAGGTTTAAGGTTATTGAATGATTTTATACAACAGAATTTATTTGACGAGATATTTGTTTTTGAGAACCCAAAATTAAAGTTTGGGAATGGATTAAAAGCCCCACAACTAAACTTGGTAGGTAATTTTGTGGTGGTTGGCGAGGATAAATTGTATCGTTTTTTGGGCTAAAAACCTTAAAAAACTATTTTTTAAGAAATTAATTACCAATATTTTGAAATAAATGCCTTTTAATTTTGCTAATTAATATTCTTCTCGTATATTTGCGTCCCTTTTTAAAGGGAAATTTAATTTAGAAAGAAGATTATATATCATGTCGCGTATTTGTCAGTTAACAGGAAAAAAAGCAATGGGTGGAAACAAAGTATCGTTTTCAAATAGT
>JALHPG010000222.1 GCA_022842625.1 Bacteroidia bacterium
ATGTTTGAACTGTTCCTGCTGAACCTGGCGAAAAGCCAACATTTGTGGCTGTAGTGGAAGAATAACCAATATAAGGATTAGTTCCAGTTGCAGTAAGATTTGACTGAGCCACTAATTGAATATTATTGAGTATCAACAGCATAAAAATGAGTTTGTAAAAATATCCTTTCATAAATAATAATTTAGAAGATGAAGTAACGAAATACTGATGTAAAATTACTTAAATAGTTGCAATTATCTTCAATTCAATGACAATTAAATGTCGATGAACTTCTATGCAGATATCTAATATTTGTCAAGTTATAAAATCGCGCTTTTCTTTTTGCATTGCTGTTCAATGCTCTGTTTCTCTCGTATCTCCGTGGTTTGTCAAATAGTTGAAATTACCTTTAACTCAATGGTAATAGGCGTTGGCAAACAGTTAATTTCTATGGTAGTTCAGTAAGGCTGATTATATTTCAGATTAGTTAAAAATACTTACACATCCAAAGAGAGGTAAGGATAGATGATATATTCAGCGCTCAGTTTTTTTCACCACGGAGAAACCGGAGATACCAGAGACTAACCCTGAATAATTCTTTTGAATCCGTTGATTAATTTTACTTCATTAAAATTGATTAAAAATCCTATTCTTTTGTTTGCCAATTTTAAATAGGTAATTATTTGTGCCTGATGAATTGGTAATACTATTTCTACTGCTTTTAACTCTATGATATACTCATTTTCAACTAAAATATCTATTCGGTAATCCTGATCTAATTCGTATTCTTTGTATTTAATAGGCAATCTTACTTGCCTTTCTGCTGCTATTCCTCTTAATTGAAACTCTTTCATCAAACAAATTTCATAAGTTGACTCCAATAATCCTGGGCCTAAATATCGATGAACTTCTATGCTTGCATCTAAAATTTGTCCAGTAACAAAATCGCCCTTTTCTTTTTCCATAGCTGCTCAATGCTCCGTTTCTCTGGTATCTCAGTGGTGCTTTAAATTGTAGCAATCACCTTTAGCTCAATAGCAATAGGTGTAGGCAAGCAATTTATTTCAATGGTAGTCCTGCATGGCTGGTTATCTTTAAACCACTCAGCATACACACGGTTGTAGATTTTAAAATCATCTTTCATGTTGGTTAAAAAAACTTGCACATCCACTATATTATCCCAACTACTGCCAGCATCTTCTAAAATATATTTAATGTTTTGAAACACACTGTTACATTGGGTTTCAATATCATAAGATACAATATTTCCTTGATCATCTAACTCAACACCAGGAATTTTTTTGGAGCCTCTTTCTCTTGGGCCAACTCCTGAAAGAAATAACAAATTACCTACTTTGCGTGCATGCGGATAAGCGCCCACAGGCTCGGGTGCTTTACTTGAATTTATTCTATCGTTCGACATATTTATATTTTTTTCTATTTAGGTGTGAAGGTAAATATTTTACAATGTTCTTACAATTAATGATTGAATTTTAAAGTAACTGTCGGTAAACTTCCCAACTAACAATGCCCGCTGCTATTGATATGTTGAGTGAATGTTTAAAACCTGTTTGTGGAATTTCTATTACTCCATCGCATGCATCAATGACTTCCTGGGCTACCCCATTTATTTCATTCCCCAATATAAAAGCCACTTTTTGTGATGGCTGAATTCTAAAGGTATGAAGCATTTGACTGTTCTCTGCTTGCTCAATAGCATACACCTTAAAGTCTAAGTTTTTTAATTCAGCCACAGCTTGTAAAGTATTACTGAAATATTTCCAATGTACAGTATCAGTTGCCCCTAAGGCTGTTTTTTGAATATCTTTATGTGGTGGTGTGCCTGTAATACCACATAAATAAACTGCTTCCAATAAAAAGCTATCAGCTGTTCTAAAAACTGATCCTACGTTATTTAAACTACGCACATTGTCTAACACTAAAATTAAAGGCGTTTTGAGGGCTTCCTTAAATTCTTCTGGCGTTTTCCTTAATAGTTCATCATTGCTTAGTTTGCGCATACTTCATTTAATAATTGATGGCAAAACTAACAAATTAAGCAGATTTTAATCAGGAAAAATATCCTGCAATTTACTATTGCGATAGTCAAAAATAGCTTCTACTTTCTTTTTTATAAAAAGCGCTTGTATTAACGGTTCTACTATCCAACCTGGTGATAAATACAACACTTCATCTGTCATTTCAGTGCCACCCTCAACGGCCTTAAACGAATGCGTATGATGCCAGATACGGTAAGGTCCTTTTAATTGCTGGTCAACAAAACATTCATTTTCTTTCCATTCACAAATTTCTGTTTTCCAATTAAATGGTATTCCATTCAATTTTATTCTGTAATCAATTAAAGCACCTGCTCGCATTTTAATGGGCAATGGCGTTAATATTTTAAATTCAAGCTCAGGCGGTGTCAGTAAATTAAGGTTTTCGGCTTTACTAAAAAATTGAAAAACTTCTTCTAATGGTCTTTTAATAATTGTTTTTCTAACGATTGAGTGTGGTTTCATAAATTAATAATGTAGTGTTATAACATATATGTTTGTTGAATGTTTTGAAGAATGATTCTGATGCTCAATTATCAACAAATCATAATTTAGCATACCTTTGCAAAAACTTAATGATTGCGTATCCTTCACAACTATGAAAAAACTAT
>JALHPG010000223.1:0-2298 GCA_022842625.1 Bacteroidia bacterium
AAAAGACACAACTACAACAAACCCAAAATGGGACATAAAACTCGGAGATATTTTTTTAGAGGATGTAAGTTTTGTTTATCGTGATGATAGAAAAAATACATTGGTTACTCAAAACATGAATTTTAATAATTTAAATTTTACCAATACATCGGGTAAATTTTCGGGTTTAAAATTTGATAAAGATACCATTTATGTGAAGGTAACTAATTTTAAAACCAATGAACAGTGTGGTTTTGTATTGAACGACCTTACTACTGAAGCAAAAATCAGCAGTGCCGAATTATTACTTAGCAATTTACATATATACACACCTCAAACACATATTAAAGGCAATATAAATTTTTATTATTCCTCATGGGATGATTACTCGGACTTTATTAATAAAATAAAAATAAGATCGGTTTTAGATGACAGCACTTATGTTGCTATGCAAGATGTGGCGAGATTTACGAGTGAATTAAACGGATTAAACGAAACTGTTCATTTGGCAGGAAAAGTAAAAGGTTACATTAACGATCTAACGCTTCAAGAGTTTAAACTTAATTACGGAAAACATACCAAGTTTTATGGTAACCTAACACTTACAGGTTTGCCGGATTTTAGTACCAGCTTTTTGCACTTTGATGCGGAAGAAATAGCAACTAATTATTCGGATATAATAAAGGTGCCGAATTATCCTTTTTATAAAAACGAAAAATTAAAACTACCAATAGAACTTAAACGTTTAGGTACCATTTCTTATAAAGGCAAATTTGATGGATTTGTTACAGACTTTACTACACACGGGAAATTTAAAACCGGGCTGGGAAATTTGGTAACTGAATTAAGTATAAAAATTGGCAAAAAACCTGAAAACTTTGCCTACCACGGAAAATTAAAAACTTTAGATTTTGATATTGGAACACTTTTAGGGATAAAAAACTTTAATTCGCTTTCGTTAAACACAGAAATTAAAGGAAAAGGCCTCACGTTAAAATCTTTGAACGCAGATGTTGAAGGTAAGATCTCAAATATTAATTACAATAATTACTCCTATAAAGACATAAAATTAAACGGAAACATAAAAGAAAAGTTGTTTAATGGACTATTAACAAGTAAAGATCCGAATGCCGATTTTGATTTTAATGGAACTATCAATTTTAAAAATAAAGTCCCTGAAATGGATTTTATTTCAACAGTTAACAAAATTGACCTGAAAAAATTAAATTTCACCACTCAGGAAGCTAAAATTTCCACACAAATATTAATTATTTTAAATGGCGATAACATTAATAATTTAACAGGTACAGTAAATTTTGACGGCACTGAATACGAAAATTCTACAAAAAAATACAAGATAAGTACGTTTGATCTTAAGCTAGATCAAGCAACTGTGGTTAAAAAAATACTTCTTAATTCTAACTATTTTAATTTGAGTTTAGATGGGCAGTTCTCATATAACAATCTTGGTCTGGCTTTCAACCAGGTTTTAAACGCCTACTATCCAACATTTGTTACAAAAATAAAAACCAAAACAGTTTATGCAGATGCATTTAAATTTAAACTTACAGTAAAAAAGTTTGATATTATAAATGAATTATTTTTAAAGAATTTAATGATAAGTCCAAACTCCTTGATAGGCGGAGACTTTGACGCTTCAAAAAATCTAATGAACGTAACATTAAATTCTCAGCAAATAAAATACGGCACAATTAAATTTAATAATAACGTTATTGAATCCTATTCAAAGAACAACAAGATCAATTTAGTATTTAAGGGCAGTGATATTCAACTTACAGATAGTATTTCTATAAAAAATTATTTTATGTACTTGGTATCAAAAGATCTAGACACCAAATATAATTTTGAATGGGATAATAAAACTGCTTCCAAAAATGTTGGAAAAGTTGCCGGAAAAGTATCCTTTAGTAACTACGTTGCTAATTTAAATTTTGATAAATTTTTTATAACAACAAAAGACAGTAGTACTTGGAATTTGGTTACTTCAAATCCAACCATCATAGATTCCAGCGGCAGTATACAGATCAATCCTTTGCTATTTACAAATAAAGATCAACATATCGGAATTGCAGGTTCCCTTTCAGATAAACCAAGCGATAGTTTAGCAGTAAACACATCAAGTGTGGTATTAGACCAATTCAATCCTTTACTAACGCCGTTTAAGTTAAAACTGGAAGGGATCTTGAATGGTAGACTTACGGTTTATGATTCAAAGGCCTTTGCCTTTAGCAGTGATCTTCATCTTGAAAAACTAAAAATAAATAATAACACTTTAGGGCAATTGGTGGTTAAAACAAA
>JALHPG010000223.1:2308-2640 GCA_022842625.1 Bacteroidia bacterium
TGCTGTTGATAAAACCATATTTACAGAAGGCTTTACATCATTGGGATTACAAGATCTGGAAGGTAATCAACTTAAAAATATAGCTTTTAAAGGTTACTACTATTTAAATAAAAAAGAGGAAAGTATAGATCTAGATATAAAAGCTACTCCTGCAAATTTAAGATTACTCAATCCACTTTTAGAAGGAATATTAACCATTAATAACGCCTTAGTTTCGGGAGAAGGCAAAATACACGGCACACCCGATAATATTAAAATAGATGGGAAATTTAAAATGTATAACAGCGAAATAAAAGTTGATTTTACCTATGTCACTTTTAACATTTCCGGAG
>JALHPG010000224.1 GCA_022842625.1 Bacteroidia bacterium
AGATTTTCTGCTTTTTGTTCGATTGATTCTACCATTATTTTCATTTCAACGATCGAATTATAAATTGGTTTAAACTCTGTTTTTAACTTGGCAAACTTATCCGTCATGGTTTGTGTTGGCCCCATAGATTGGCTCCAGCTTCCACCAACGATCCCTTCTACCGAACCAATAAAGCCCGGCAAAGTCTCAAACTCATGTTTAGCAAGGCTTCCATCACCATTTAAAGCAATATCAATTGCTTTTTTCTTAGTTTCAAAGGTGTTGATGTCTGCTAATAAAGCAACCGCATTTACATTACCATTTAATACACCTTTCTTAAGGAATTTGATCCTTTCTTTTAAATGATCATAATAATCAGCAGTTCCTAAAACCACACGTCTAAATTCACTGATGTCTTTATTAAATGCTGCAAGCTTTTGCTGATCAGGCAAAGGAAGTGTTGATTGATTTAAAGCGGAGATCGTAAAGGCTGTTTTTTCAACTAAATTTTCGATTTTACCATTGTAAACTTTATCTAATTTAATAAAGTATTTACCCGGTATTGCAACCGGACCTTCATCTGCCGAATAATACGGATTTGATTCATCTGGTGTTTGAAAATTTACAGGTGATGTAACGTCATAACGACCATTCCATGTAATACGCGCTAAACCTTTTTTTGCAGGTAAGTTTATTTTACGCACATCGTTACCCTGTTCGTCAGTAATTGTTGCAAGTAAGTAAGCTGCCTCCTCGGTATCTTCTAACCTTATAGTATCAGCTGTTGGATAATATACCGGCTCGCCTTTTTTAATTTTTTCTTTTTCGCTTTCTGTTCTTTTCTGTTTTAGTGTTTTAACATCATCTTTTACATAATAGGAAATAGTTGCTCCAATTGGTGGATTTGGCGATGTAAAAAATGATTCTCCTTGAAATGATTTTCCTTTATGACCGTAAGGTGTAGATTGATGAAACACCAATCCGTTTTTTATAGGGAAAATAACAGCTGCCTTTTTTAGATCATCGGCTTTAATATTTTGAAGCAAGGTATAATCATCTAAAACAAAAAATCCTCTTCCGAAAGAAGCAAGAACCAGATCATTCTCCTCTTTTTGAATGGCAATATCCTTGATACAAACTGATTGTGGTAAACCAGAAGTTAATTCAACCCAATTTTTTCCTGCATCTAAACTAAAATAAAAACCAAATTCAGTTCCGCAAAAAATTAGTTCGGGATTTTTATGGTCTTCTGCAATACTATACACAGAGCCCAATTCAGGAAGTGTAGTGCTAATGTTAGTCCATGTTTTTCCTTTATCAGAACTCTTAATTAAATAAGGTTTAAAATCTCCTTGACGGTGATTATTAAAAACAGCATACACCACATTTTCATTATGCTGCGATGCTAATAACTGATTTACAAGAGGCTGCATTTTTACTCCGCTAACCGCAATTTGAGGAATACCGGCAATGTTATCGATCTTTGTCCAGCCTGTACCACCATTATCAGTAACCTGAATTAAACCATCATCTGTACCGGCATAAATTAAATTTTCATTTTTAGGAGATTCGGTAAGTGCTGTAATATTTCCGAAAAGAGATGTAGATGCATTTTTAGCAACGGCATCCATGCTCCAAACTTTACCCATTACTTCTAATTTATTTCTATCAACACCTCTTGAAAGATCGGGGCTAATTACTTTCCAAGAATTTCCTCTTTCATCGCTTCTAAAAACTTTATTAGCTGCAAAATAAATTCGCTTATTATCAAAATTACTAATGAGTATCGGAGCATCCCAGTTAAAGCGGTACGCAGGCTCACCTTCTTTTTCAATTGGTTTAATGTCTACAATTTCGCCATTCTTCTTATCGTAACGTACTAGTCCACCATACTGCCATTCGCTATAAATAATATTTGGTTCTTTTGGATCTACTCTACTTTGAAAACCATCTCCGCCAACTGTTACAAACCAATCAGCATTAATGATCCCGCTTCCGCTCATTGTTCTGCTTGGTCCGCCAAGCGTATTATTATCTTGAGTGCCACCGTAAATATTATAAAATGGTTTTGCGTTATCTACACACACTCTATAAAATTGCGTTATAGGCAGGTTTGCTTTAAAGTCCCAATTAGCAGCGTTATCAAAGCTTTCATAAAGTCCACCATCGCAACCCATTAAAAAATGTCCTGTGTTTTTTGGATCTATCCATAAAGCGTGATTATCAACATGCTTATGTTTTTCGCCCATACCGCTGAATGTTTTACCTCCGTCGGTTGTAACCTGCGCCCAGGTTTCCATTGAATAAACTTTATTTTGATTTTTTGGATCAGCAATTAATTCCTGATAATAATTTCCATCAGAAGCATGACCGCTTTGTTTTTCCCAACTCGCACCTCTATCGGTACTTTTATAAAACCCTTTATTTTCTTTACCTTCTATCATGGCATAAATCACATCGCTGTTTGCCGGAGAAACAGCTAAGGCAATTCTTCCCTTATCGTCTGCCGGTATACCATTGGTTAATTTTTCCCAGGTAGCACCGCTATCTTTACTTTTATAGATCGCACTTTCAGGACCACCGCTAGATCGGAAGAGC
>JALHPG010000225.1 GCA_022842625.1 Bacteroidia bacterium
TGCGGATGTGATTAAGTAAAGGATATTTGTTAAATATAGACTCTAATGGATCGTTAAGAAGCTGTGTAAAAGTGTTATCGGATTCTACTTGTTGTTCTTCTCCCAGCAAAGGAATTTTTAAGACTTCAATCTGTTTATAAGACAAACTGACAATATTTTCTTCAAACCACTTCTTAGAGTTACAATTTGAGGAAACGACAATTGTCCAGTTTTCTTTTCTAAACAAATTGATCAACTCAAGAAACGCTCCATTTTTCCGAGAAACCTCCTCCATAGAATCAATATAAAGAATTTTCTTTTCTGTTTCAGAGAATCTTTTCAAGATTTCTTTATTTAGAGAAAGCTCGTGCTGAGCTAAAAAATGGAGTAAAGAAGAGTAAGAGCTGAGATCTTTTCCTGAAAAAGCAAACCAAGGACAACCCTGTTGCTCTAAATATGTCTTGATAAGAACAGATTTCCCGATACCTTTAGGGCCAATAACCAGTACGAATTGTTTCGAAACTACAGCCTGATCTAATCTCACTAAAAGACTCTCTCTTCGAATCTGTTCCCCACAAATGCTGATATCTATTTTGTCAAACTGACTTGTCCCATAATCAAAAAGCTTGTCAATTGCTTGCAGATTAACATCTGCTGTGTTAAGGATCCCCCATAAATATTCATTATTTATAATGGGCGTCTCCTCTCCTTTTTTTTCAATAAACTTTGCAATAGCACTACTTTCATCTGTTGCAGCAAGTAACTCAATTTTATTGGGACCGTTTTTAAAGAAGGATGTAATCACCTTTTCGCTTTCTACTGCTTCACTTTTGTAGGGAGCTTCGCCCAATAATTGGGCGTATAAATTATTTGCTTGCTCCAGGCTGTTAACCGCAATTCCTATATGTTCAATCTTGTTCATGCTTAATTTTTTAGCGATAAAAAAAGCCCTAAAAAATAGGGCTTAAATTGTTTAAGGTGTTACTACTTCTTTGTGAATTTATCGCCCGACTTATTATCGTAGTTCATCTGATAATTTCCCTTTTTTAAATCACTAACATCTATTTCATTCCCTCTGCCTTGTTTAGCAATGTTTCCGAACAAATCATAAACTTCCCATTTAGTATCTGAACTAAAATTAATATTTTGATCTTTACCCTGCGTAAAAGTAACTACCGGACTCATTGAACGATATTTATATGAATCCGAAACTTTTGAACCCGTAACATCAATTTGTTTAACGCGAATCAAGTTTTCACCACTGAAAGGATCGTATTTTATTGAGTAAGAATGCTGGTCGGCAGTGCCGCGACCTTCAACCTTTCCAATAGTTACCCACTTATTCCATCTTTTTTGCTCTACAATAAAATCTAATTTTCCTGTTTCATTTTTTGTACTCCAGGTAAACATACCTTCCTTACTTACCTTCATAGATCCAGGAATAACTTCAAAGGTAGCTCTTGGCTTTAAATCCTCTGGATTCACCACCTTAGGTTTGCAACCATCATTATGTTTTATTTTTATCGACACCTTTTGTCCTACCACTAATTGTAATGATATCAAATCTATTTCAAATGAACTTTGCTGCGTTTCATCGGTGGTAAGTTTTCCATTTACAAAAACCTCTGTAACACAGAACCCAACATTATTGCTTGATTTGTAGGGGTTTGTTACAAAAATGTTTTTCCCCATAAAATTTCCTTCTATATTAATTTCGCCTGCTTTAAGCATGGCGCAATTAACCAGAATAAGTAGAGATGCTATTATTTTCTTCATCATAAGCTATTTTATTTTACGCTTTGTTATTTTCTATTAAGCGAATTAACACGCAATATTAAAAGGATTAATCAGTAAAACAAAAAAATGAATAAAAAATATGTTTATTTTTGATTGTTTCAACTCCTTAAAATAATTTTTAAAGTTCGTTTTTAACTTTTAAATGGTGATAATTCAGCAATATTTCTTGCATTCGTGCTGCTTTTAAAAAAATATTTATACATTTGGGCTTCAAAATCAAAGATTATACCATAAAATGAAACAAACTTTCTCTTTATTATTGTTATTAACCGCGCTGAGCTTTAGTCCTAGATTACGCGCTCAAGGCATTATCGATGCAGGGCCCGACACAGCAATCTGTTTGCCAGGCTCCGTAACCCTTAATGCTAATATTGGCTCACAAAGCCCAACCATACTTTCCGACCAAAACAACTCGTTATCTGATGATGTGTTTGCTCCAAATGTAATTAATATGGGCTTTAGCTTTACTTATTTTGGTAATACCTACACTCAGTGCGCAGTTTCTACCAACAATTACATTAGTTTTAATTTGCCCAACGCAGGAAACTTTTCACCTTGGACAATTGCTGCTCCCATTCCAGGTGGTCCCGCAGAAACACACAACGCTATTTTAGGACCTTGGCAGGATTTATTACCGCCATCTGGAGGTACTATCAGATACGCTACCGTGGGAACAGCACCAAACAGAATTTTTACAGTTGAATATTGTAGTGTTGCCATGTTTAGTTGTACTTCCCTCAGTTTTTCTTCTCAAATACAATTGCACGAAAACGGAAGTGTTATAGAAACCCACATTA
>JALHPG010000226.1 GCA_022842625.1 Bacteroidia bacterium
AACTGAACAGAAGCTAAACCAATGATTAAAACGGTTAGTTTTAGTTTGTTGAACTTAACACTTACTGCAAACACAATAAAAAGTAATGTAAACACTAAAAATACAGGTACTACCTGCGTTCTTAAAAAAGTGCCTGTTAAATAAGAAAGGATTAATAAAATAAACGCCATTTTTTTAAGCGGGTAAGCCGGAGTAGAAACCGATAAAATGATGCCCGCCAACCCAATAACCTGCAATAGCGATGAAATTCTTAGCATGCTGAAATGAAGTATGTTGGGAATAAAAAGAAAAGCCGATACACTTAAAACAATCAACAGCATTGTTACATAACCTGACTTTTTATAATACAAATACGAGCTTAGCGTAAAAAAAAAGATTGCTGATGCACTAATGGCTGCCGATAAATTGAGCGCAAACGACCATTGAAAACCCGGAAATTTGTTATAGAGTATGTAAATGTATTTTAAAGGACCTACATAGAACACAAAAAAATCATCTATCTGATGTTTTGAAAATGTTTTGATCCACCATGCAGAGCGGTAATTGTCATCAATAATATCTGAGTGGATACCAAAGTTAACGTATGCCAGAATAAAAGCTAATGCAAATACTGAAAGCGCCAGTAAAATTTGAAAGATATGCCTGGTATTTACCATTTAAAGCTAGCGTTACAAAGAAGCATTATGATATACGATTATTCCCTGTGTATACTCCACTGAAAAGCCGGCATAAGCGGGCCGGGAAATTTTCCCGAGTAGTTTGAATTATCAATTTCTGTAATAGCAAACTGTATTCTCAGGTAACAAACTTTTTCTAAAACAGTCAGCACCTCTTCGTCTTTATTAACCAAAATAATATCAACAGTAAACAGGCCTGCATTAAAAAAGTTGGCCGGAATAATTGTACTTAACGTATATTTTCCGGGCAATACATCGTCTGTGCAATTTCCATTAAAAGGCAATCTGTAGGGCGATAATCCCATAAAAGTATAACCACCTGTATCGTTTATATGAACTGAGATACGCGTATATTCCTCACTATGTTTTGTATATACTATTTTAAGTGTAATTGCATCCGTCATTTTATAATTATCACTCGAGCTGTCACTTGCAATTTCAATAGCTTCAATCCACACTATATTTTTAAACAATTGATCTTTATCCGCTAAACTTATTCGGTTAAACCTATTGGTAATCTCGGGAATATTGATTTGCTTAGAAATTTCGATATTCTGGTTATCTTCTTCCTTATTGTCGGCAACCGGAGCATAGAGTTTATTTATTACGTATTCTTCAACCATTAATTTGGGTTCTCCTGCATTGTTTAATAATCCTTTGTTAAGAATAATGCAGGAAGTGCACAAATTTGCAACTGCAGATAATTCGTGACTTGCCAGTATAATTGTTTTTCCTGAGTTTTTAAGATCCTGAATTCGTTTGTTGCATTTTTCTCTGAATTCAATGTCACCAACAGAAATAACCTCATCAAGCAATATAATATCTGCATCAATATGTGTTGCCGAAGCGAATGCGAGCCGCATAAACATTCCGCTTGAATAATGCTTAACGGGCAGATCAATAAAGGCAGCTATTCCACTGAATTCAACAATTTCGTTAAATGCTTTTTGAATTTGGTCGGGCGATTTGTTTAACAAACCATCACTTAGTAAAATATTATCTCTGCCTGATAAATCAGGATGAAAGCCTGAACCAATATCTAAAATAGAGGTAACTTTTCCTCTTAAAAATACTTTTCCTGATGTGGGCTTTGTTATGCCTGCCATTATTTTAAGGAGGGTGCTTTTTCCCGAACCATTCTCACCTATTACACCTACTATTTCACCCTTTTTTATTTCAAATGAAATATTGTTAAGCGCCATTAATTTTGAGTTGGCATCAGCAGGCAGTATGCTTTGGCGGTGAGTGCTATTTTCAAAAAAATGGTTATTACCCCCAACGTATGAATTGGTAAATACTTTTGACAGGTTTTCAACTTTAACAGCAAATTCGTTATTCATCAGTATATTACCTTAAAGTCAGGGTGTGTTGAATATCAATTTCTGAAATGTTTTTAAAAATTATTTTTTCCATTTTATATAACGACACTTGTTCACCAGATGGTTTTTGTGTTACATCATAATAGTTATAATAATCTTCTTCCAGCTTAAAAACTTCGGTATGTAATTCTAATCCGCTTTTTTTGTAGTTGTGGTAAATAAGTATGGGTGCTTTTTCAGGTATGAGCAGACTAACGCTGGCAATACGATCTGATTGCGTGTTGTTTATGTCTGAACCATGTATAAGCTTGTGATCCCAAATAATTACCTGACCCATTTTCATGGTAATTGGATGTGAATACTTTTTTTTAAGCAATTGAGAAATTTTTTCGATTGGTGAAGGGATATTTATTCCGCGGGGTATTACCGGTATGCGATGACTTCCCGGTACAACGCATATAGTGCCATTGTGCTCATCAACATCCTGTAACGGACACCATAAACTAACGGAGGGAAATAAAGATT
>JALHPG010000227.1 GCA_022842625.1 Bacteroidia bacterium
AACTTTATCACTCTTTGGAGCAAAATAATAAGACCCTACTTTTCCCTTTGTGCCCAATGATAAAAATTTTTGGTACTCATCAGGAGATAAACTGCTTTGTAGATCATCGTATAAACTATCCTGCTCTGCAATTTTTTTATAATGAGAATTGACATCGTCTAAATTTGCTATCTGAGGGGCAATACGCCAAATGGCCTCTTTATCCGTTCCGTCAAAATTTTTCATCCACCTGTAACCCGATGGGTTTAATGCCTGTTTTAAACTGGCGGCTTGTCCTGCCGCATCGTTGGTGTCCATATCTGCCTCACCGCTTCTCTTTTGTTGTTTAGCCAATACGTTTTTGCCAATAAAAAATAAAGCGATGCTTGCACCTACTTTCATAAGTGCATCTAAATTTTTATTTGTTGAAAATTTCATTTTACTTCGTGTTTTTACAATAATGGTTACAATTAAACATAAACTCTTAATAAAGAATAAAGCTCTTACAGTTTTACGATTTGATGCAGTCTTAAAGAATAAAACGAAAATCAAAAAGGATTTTACTTATGAAAATGATTGGGAAGAAGAATTAATTAAAGCATTTACATATGAGATATTTCTCGTAGTGGGAAATAAAAAGCATACAGTATACAATGGCGAAGAATCTTCTTCCAATTCACTTTCAAAAATTGTTATCATTGAGAACGACAAAAACTAACTAAGAAATTTTTTTGCTGTTTCAACTATTCCGGGATTTTTCTTTATTACTTTTTTGAGTTCCTTTAAATCTTTATCAGATAAAAGGTTCTTTAATTCTGCCAGATCATTGGCAATGTCTATGGCTTGTTGCTCACTCTGAGCTTCAATACCTAATTTAATAGTGTATATCATTTTTCGTTTTGTTTAAGAAGTATCATCTGGGTCGTCATCTTCTTTTTCGTCTTCTTCTATCTCAGAACCCTCATTCTTATTAGAAGTTTTTTTTATTTTTTGTTCGATGAACGCTTTTTGTTTTTCTCGGTATTCTTTTATCTGATTTAAAATAGATTGTAAGGTTTCCATATCCGAACCCAATAGTTGTATGAGTTCATAATAACCTCTTAATACAGCATCGTTAGATTTATCTAAAAACTCAACCAAGAATTTTTTTATAGTTTGCCTTATTTTTTCATTTTCTGTTAAAGGCTCTTTTTGCTCAGGTGTGGTTTCAGCACTAGTAATAACCGTTGCTATTGATTTTGGCTCGTTAGTTGGTTCTGTTTTTGTTTCAGCTATTCCCAATAACCCGTTCAACATTTCTTCTTTAGCGCCAAATACATTTTTTAGTATGCCTAAACCAAAAGAACTTTTTGCAAAACTCTCAATTGCATTTGCCCCGATCATTCCGAAAGAAACATTGCCTAAAGAGTTCTTTTTATCTTTTTCTGTTTTACCTAATTCACTTTCAAGCTGAACGATATAATTTTTTTTCTTTTTGTTCTTGCGTTTTAATTCGTCGTTTTCATATTGCAAACGCTTTAGATCAAATTCAAGCTGCATTAACTGTCTTTCTTTTTCCGCTAAAGTCAAAAAATGTTTTTCAGGACTAATGATCGTTTCTGTTGCACTTAATTTTATATCCTCTGTTGTATTGGCATTTCCAAAACTCAGGTCTGTACTTTTTTTAAGTATTAATTTGAACTGTTGAAAAGGATCTTTTATGTTGTGTGCTTTACCGTTATACAATTCTATTATTAATGCTGATAATTCATATCGGGTTAAATATTGCAATATCGTTTCATAAAAATTTGCTCCTTGTTCTTTATTGACCATTGGGGTTACTTCACCGTAACGCTCAACCTTCACCGAGAAAAAAGTCGGCTGGTTTTTATCCTGCCTGTCTTTTATAACATCGTTAATGAATTTAATTTGCTCGTATGGTGTTAGTGTTGCCATTTAATTAATATGAAACTGTAATAAAGTTTAGCGGTTTTTGAGTTGTTGGTACACCTCCACCATCGGGTAGCGTATTATCCAAGCTCCAAATTTTGCCGGGCAATTGTTTTATAATTATCACCCCTGTAAATTCCTGTATTGTATTATTTGTGAAATCGTCTGAATTAAAATAACCTGTATCGGAAATGATCTCTAAGCCTGAATAAAGCCAGTAGTGAATAAGGTAATAGTATTTGTTAGTGGCGTCAATTGTTATCTGCCTCGCAAATCTTTCTCTTTGGCTTCCAATAACTATTTCGGGTTTAATATGGTATTGCGTTTCTGCAATTCCTAATTCCCTCATCCGTTGTTTGGCATATTCTATGGCGGTGTATCTGTCCATTTTAATTTTTATAATGCAAATAAATTTTTACTGTATATGGAAAGCCAGCACCAAGGGTATCTAAATAATATCCCTGAATGGTGGAGTGGTTGATTAGTTCCTGATGAATTGGTAAAGGGTGCGAAGAATGTTTAATAACCTTTGTATTTAATACCGATAGTTTTAAACTCTTTTGCGCTCCTTCGTTAAAAAAGACATTGATAAATCCTGTCA
>JALHPG010000228.1 GCA_022842625.1 Bacteroidia bacterium
ATGGTTATTTTAAAGGAGAAGAGTGTAAGCAAGATGTTTATGTTTGGCGTATTACATTTAAAAATGTAGTTACCGAAAAAGACGAAGTGCATTATGGCCATGTTTCGCTTCTTAAAAATTTATAACAAATCTTTTTTAATTCTGCCACTAAATAATTTTAGATAGCATCTGAAGGTTTATTTAAAATCACCCTTGGAACGTTATTCAAAAAAATTACTATAATGAGAGGCCACTAAGGCCAATTAAAGGGTAATTGCTGCCAGATATCAAAGCGCTTCAGGCTAAGTGCGATTTTTTGTAATTTAGAGCTTGAATTTTAAAGTAATTTGAAAAAATTTATTTTCATAATTTTTTGTTTTTTTGCCATAAATGTATCGGCTTCACATATTGTTGGTGGCGAAATAATATATGATGATCTAGGCGGAGGCAACTACAGAATTACATTAAAAGTTTACCGGGATTGTTTAAGCCAAGCACCTTTTAATGGCGTGCCGCCTTCTACCCCTGCATACTTAACTGTTTACGACGCTGCTCAAAATTTAATTGGCCTTTATGATATAGGCTCGCCAATAGTAACTCCTGTTCCGGCGGTAATAAATAGCACTTGTATCACTACCCCTACCAATGTTTGTGTAGAACAAGGGCTTTATACGTATACATTAAATTTGCCTCCTATTGCTGGTGGTTACGATGTTATTTATCAGGTTTGTTGTAGAAACGCAACCATCTTAAACATAGTTGGCCCTGGCTTAATTGGAGCCACTTATTACACGCATGTGCCGGGAACTGAGGTGGGAACTAATAGCTCACCGCGCTTCGTCAATTTACCGCCTAGTTTTGTATGCGGGAATTTAAAATTTACATTTGATCATTCTGCAACAGATCCCGATGGTGACCAGTTAGTGTATTCTATCTGTCCGCCATACCAAGGTTTAGAGGTATGTTGTTCGTCACTATTTGCTAATCCAGCGGCGAGTGGTTCTTGCCCGTCTCCGCCGGCCAGCTGTCCAACCGAGTTTCCACCACCTCCATATGCGTCTTTAATTTTCATTTCACCTTATTCATCTTCCTATCCAATAGCCAGTAACCCTGCATTTTCAATTAATCCAACAACCGGCATGCTATCAGGAACCCCAACCATGAATGGACAGTGGGTATTTAATATTTGTGTACAGGAATTTAGAAATAACCAATTAATTAACACTCATTATCGCGAGTTTCAAATAAACGTCGTAACATGTACTGTTGCTGTTCAAAGTGTTATTAATGATCAAGGAACTATCAATGGAGGAAATGCGCAATGTCAAGGCTTAAAGATCGATTTTGTTAATCAAAGTGTTAATCAATCAAACACACCTGCATATCATTGGGATTTTGGTGTTTTGCCATTAAATAATGACACTTCAAATATAGTAAACCCTTCATATACTTATCCTGATACAGGGACCTATGTGGTAACCTTAATTTCAAATCCAGGTAAGGCCTGTTCCGATACAGCACAAAAATTGATTTACATTTACCCCCCATTAAAAATAAATTTCAAGGCGCCTAATGAACAATGTTTAAAAAATAATTCTTTTAATTTTTTTGTTCAGGGTTTATTTCTTCCGCAAACAACTTATACATGGACATTTGGTTCGAATGCTACGCCCAGCATTTCTTCCTCAAATAGTCCAACTAACATTGTGTTTAGCCAGTCGGGCTTTATACCCATAACATTATATGCTAAACAATTTGCTTGCCGCGACACATTTTCAGACACTATACATGTTATATCTCGACCAAAAGCCAAGATAAATAATCTGCCCTCTGTATTATGTGACCCTGCCACTGTTGCGTTTAGTAATGGCAGCAGTGGTGAATTACCAATGACCTATTTTTGGCAATTTAGTAATGGTAATACCTCTACTGCTTATGAACCAGTGCAGGTTTTTACACCAAGTGGTGTATACGGAGTTACTTTGACAGCTAAAACAAATAGTGTATGCACAGACACAAGCATTGTTTCTGTAAATAATGTTACTGTTAATCCTACTCCGTATGCAGGTTTTAGCTTTTCTCCTCAGGTCACATCCATTTTTGATCCTGAAATTACTATAAACAATTTGGCATCTTGGGATGTGGTTAGTTGGAGTTATTTGTTTGGAGATGGCAGCGGCTCTTTATTTCCGTATGAAAAACACATTTACCAGGAATATGGAAATTATATAATCAAACAAACTGTTACTAATGCTTTTGGTTGCAGCGATACCATCTCGCAATTGGTGAGGATCCTGTCTGAATATCGTTTTTGGATACCTAACGCGTTTACTCCTGATGAAAATCTATTGAATGATTATTTTATGCCAATAGCTATTGGCGTAATAAACTATGAGTTTGAGATATTTAATAGATGGGGCGAAAAATTATTCAGCACCAAAAATCCAAAGCAAGGTTGGAATGGTTATTTTAAAGGAGAAGAGTGTAAGCAAGATGTTTATGTTTGGCGTATTACATTTAAAAATGTAGT
>JALHPG010000229.1 GCA_022842625.1 Bacteroidia bacterium
TTGGTTTTCTTTTTTCTCTGATTTCAATATATCCACCACCACAAATAATGTCACCATTAGGCGCTATTTCAATTTTAATGGTTTCAATTGTTTTGCCCGGAAACTTAACATCATACTCAAAGCTAGGAATACCTTCTTTTAAGCTTAATCCTAATATTTTATAAAAATAATTCTGGTCATTATTTTCTTCTTGCCTAACTTTAACCAGCGAGTATGCAAAATTATTATCTCCAAACAAAACCCCATAACCAAAGTTTAAAATCCCTAAGTCAAAGGCTACTTCCTTTTCAACTTTCATATCTTTTGCATTCATTACAACTAAACGCGCCTCAGGCACTCTGTCTGGATTTTGATGATTTACTAAAGGAATATTGTCGATATATAAGAACTTCTCTTTGTTAGGAGATAGAGATAAATGGTAGCTATTGTATAATGCTTCATAGGTATTGTATCCAAAAAAACTTTTTGCAGGTTTATCTTTAGGATATTTTTTTTTACCCATGTTTATACTCGTCATTTCGAATGGACCTTTTGAAGCTTTATCTATCAGCTGATAATTGAGAATGATATTGTCATTTACATGATCGCTTGAGTATAAAACAAACTCCCTTTCAGGGAATGAGAAAATACGCTCCAGGGTGTAATCAGCATACTTTAACTGCGTTAGGTTCGTTTTATTTAGCGTTGGCGCTAAGGTGTTTTTATCTAATCTAAAAAAATTCAAATCTTTTTTACCCATTGCTCCGGAGGCAACATCTCCTGCAAAAAACGAAACTTCATTATCATGTAAATAAATATCCATGGGGCGATTTGTGCCCTGGAGCTCCGGCCCAGCAAAAAAATTAGTTGATTGTGTAAATCCTGTTTTTACAAAAAACAAAATTGAAAGGGCCTGAAGCAAAATATATTTAGAAGACATTTTTAGAAGGGTTTTAATTTAACAAATAAACAAAAAATAATCAACAAAGGCACTTTTCACAATTTCTTTGGGGCATCATCAAATTTAAAACTTACTCCTGGCCTTTCTGTTGCTAATATTACTATTTTTCGAAACTTTTATTGGTTTGTTTTTAGGATACTTTACTTCGAAAGAAATGGTAAACTCTTTTGCTTCGGCAGGAGCCAAACTAACATCATATTTCAATTGCCCACTTAGCTTATCCAATTCGCCACCTGTGGTTTCTAAAACGTTAACCTCAATATCGCCTTCCTGCGAAACAGGAATCTGATCAACAAAAGTAAGCTTAACAGGTGTGGCATTCGTGTTTCTAACAGTGATGCGATAGCTTAGCTTTTCGCGCTTATTAGTACCAATAAACTTTTGATCATCCTTATCCTCAACTTTAACTCTGTTAATCATTACCTTGCTGTCTCTTCCTAATGAAATATCAAGTGTATCATTTGCAAATTCTGGTTTAATGTAGGAGCTGCCAACAAAGGTTCCTCTAAAATAAATACTGGTTGCGCCTTCCATTAAATTAAGTTTTTCCCAACCTACAATCTGCGCCAATAAAAAAGCGGCTTTATCAACTTTTGGAATTGCAAAATATTCGAAAGTTGCATTCAAATTATACGTAGTTACATCTAATAAATATGGCTTACCATCAGATGGAATACTCTGCAAATCTTTAATATCAAATTCAATGGCAATAGCTGGAATTTCAACCTCTTCGAAGCTTACACCTTTTGGAAGTTCAATACCGCCAGAGTTTTGTTGTGCTTCGCTTAAAGCAAGTTTTTTAGGACTGTAGTCATTGAGCCTTCCTTCGTTCATACCATTGGCACTATAGGTTTGTTGATGATTTAAAATCCATGGTTTTAAAGATGGCAGGTTGGCAGATTGCAATGGATCGGCAGTAGAAAGTTTTACCTTTACATTGTTCCAGTCTTCACCACTTTCGTTAATGATGTTGGCTAAGTAATCGATGTTAATTTTATTGTCAACACCCTCAACCCTGATATCATACTTTGGCGCCCATGCAATGCCTCCAGCAACATAGCTTAACTTAATATTTGATGTAACGGCTTCATTGCTTTTTACAAAAACATGAATGTTATAACTTGTTGAAGTTTTTGTAACGCTTTTAAGTGTGTCGATGCTGAATTCAATAGATTTCTTTTTTGATTCTAAATTTAATAAGCTTTCATTAAGCAAATACAATTGTTTATTTATTTCTGTAAAGCGCAAACGGTACAACTCTGATAGCTTTTGTAGCTCAGCCACTTGCATCATTGCATTGGTGTTGCCTTTTATTAAAATATTATTTTGCTCGATAGCTTGTTTTTCAGACTCATAAGCACTTTTTTGATAATTAATTTTTCTTAATTCTTTAGAGATATTATTGATAGAATCTTTAAGAAATTTTATTTTTAAACTGTCTTGTTTGCCTTTGGTAACGGCCTTACTCAAATATTCTACTGAAAGTACTTTTACATTATTTGAAAATTCGGCTTTGATTGTTTGCTTACTTATTTTTGATGAAACACCATTAAAAAGTAA